>JANNMS010000291.1:0-9139 GCA_031398055.1 Saprospirales bacterium
GTCGGAATAAATTCCGACCTCCAATCAACGCAAAACCCCCAAATCCCCCCATTTTTCCACCATTTTCACCCCGCCCAAAACCTCCGTTTTGAACTTCGCCCGCCACACAAAAACGCCCGACGCCACCGCTTTTTCCCGAAAAAACCCACGCCAAACCTCTTCCATTTTTTCAGTTTGAAAAACCAGATTTCCCCAGCGGTCAAAAATCTGCAACTCAAAATCCGCGACCTCGCAATTTGCCCAAATCCTGAATTCCTCGTTCCGCCCGTCGCCGTCCAATTTCAAAATATTTGGGGCAAAAATTTTGCAATCAAAACAAGTCTGCACCTCGATTTTCGCGCTGTCCAAAAAAACGCAATCGCTGGCCGACGCCGTCAAAACCACATTTTCCGAAGCCTCGATTTGCCGGACCGGGGTCGTCGAGCCGTCTTGCCAAAACCAATTTTCAAAATTTGAAAAATCAGGCCGCAGCACCAAAATTGAGTCCCGGCAAAGCACCGTGTCGCCCGTCCCGAGTTCAAATTTTGGAAAAAATTTTAAATCAAAAACAGCCGTGTCCGACCCGCAACCGACCTCGCCGACGGTGACAAATTGAAATTTTCCAACCTGATTTTTTCGGTAATCAAAAACCGGCGAACCCACAAAATCAGGCTGCCACCGACCATTTTCAATCGCTTCCCCACTCAAAAATTGGTTCAAATCGAGCGGCTGCGAACCTTCGCAAATCGAAATTTCACGATCCTCACCAGCCGCCGGGGCGGTCGCCAAATACAAAAAAGCAGTTGCGCCAGTCGCCGCCGAACTGCACGAAACATTTCCAGAAAATTTAATTTTTCGTCCGCCAGCCGTCGGATTTGGGGCGGTGTTTTCGTAAAAAATTTGCCGCAGCGCAAGTTCAAAATCAGTGGTTTTTGCCGAGCCGAGATTTTTCAAAATGATTTTGGAAGTGCCGTCGCCGGAGGCCAAAATGGTCGGCGGCAGGTTTTCAATTTTCAAAAATTCAAAACCAGTGTCCGGGAAATTTGGCAAAATTTCAACCGTCATTTCATCAAAAACCGTCTCGCCTGAAACCGAAACATCGACGTCGGCGACCGCGATTTTGGTCGAACAAGTCGTGTCGGCCACGAAATTCCAGGAGCCAAATTCAGTCGTCGAATCGTCGCCGTCGAGGTCAATTTGAAAAAAACTTTCTAAAATAAAATTGTCGAGGCCGCCGTAATCGAACCCGGTTTTGTACTCGCCGAGGATCAAAATTTCCAACAAATTTCCCAAAACCGACTGGAATTGCGCGAGCGTCGGCGGCTGCCCCGTGCCGTCAATTTTCCAACCGGCGTCCTCTTTTAACAAAATATCGTAGTGTTTCCAGTTCAAATTGGGCAAAACCGGGTAATCGTAGTAAAATTTCAGGCCGTTCGCGCCGACCAAACGGACGTCTTTTGCACTCGCAAACTGCGCCGTGTCGGAAACGTGGGAAATAAAAATGTCATATCGAATGTATTTTCCGTAGGCATCGCACTTGTTCCCGCTGAATTTCGGGGCAGTTTTGAAATACCAAAGCCCACCGACGTGCGCATCCGTGACCCGAATGTAGCCATCGAGGTTCCCGCCCATAGCAATCCAATCGGGTTCTTGACTCGTCGGGTCGTCGCCTGCGGCTTGCCAATCTTCATTTCCAGTGGTGAAAAAACTGGATTGGGCAGGCATGGCGAGGGCGATTTTTAGAAAAAAAAGGAGGAAAAAGTGGCGATGATTTTTCAAAAAGTAGATTTTTGAAAGTCTGAACGATGCTTTTTTCGTTTTTGAAAAAGGAAATAATGGCAAGAAAAATCGAGCGCGTCCATGTTTTTTGGCAAATCAGACTCGCGTTGAAACCCTTTTTTGAACCGCAAAAAAATGGAAAAATCGTCCCGGATTTTCCTACCGATGCCAAAAGTAAAACCGATAATCGGGTTCAACTGAACGGGCGCGTTTTGGTAAAAACTTTCGACGGGGATAGTAAATTTAGTAAACGCTGGTGTGGCACCGGAGTATCTATAAAATGATATGAACTTGCCATCAGCCGTGGTGGCATTTCTGGCGACTGCTTGAAGAAAGATACCGGGTTCCAGCCAAAATTTTGATTTTTGGGTGAGGTGAAATTTGAAGCACACCGGGATTGTGTAAAACAGCCCGCGAATCCGCTGCGTATTTTGCTTGAAATGTAAGTTCAAAGTATCGGTTGGTGAATCGGGGTTGTTTTGCCAAAGCACCGAATGTGTTGTTTTTACACCTTGTTGATAGGCCAAACCGATTTCTGTGGCTAAAAAAAAATTGGGGAACAACGGCTTTTCAATTCTAAAAGCCAATTGAAAACCCATTTTTGGAGTGGGTTTTTGAGCGGTTTGATAACTTTCGATTGGAAAACCTGAATAATATGAATAGACAATTTTTCCAGAGGGTTCGCCATACGGCAACATAAAATTAAAACCGGAAACGGCAAAAAAACGCGTTTGCCCATCCATTTTCAAAAAAAGAACGAGCACAAAAAGCGAACAGAGGTAAAGTTTTTTCATGAAAAATTGAGGTAACGAATTGATAAAACAAGCAAATCAATTGGCGGGCAAAAAGTAAAATCAGTTGGCTGCACGATTTATTTTTGCCCATCGTTTCTTTAAAATGCTTAAAATTCATTTTCAAATGCGCGTTTCCCTGCCTGCCCTTGCCTTCCTGTTTTTGCTTTCGCAAAATATTTCTGCCCAATCGCCCCTCGGAACTTGGGCGACAATCGACGACGAAACCGGTGCCGAAAAAAGCCACGTCCAAATTTATGAAAAGGATGGAAAACACTTCGGAAAAGTCGTCCGGATGGTCACTGCACAAAATCACAACTGCGACCGCTGCACCGACCACCGGAAAGACCAACCGATTCTCGGCATGGTGATTATTGAAAATATGGAATTGAAAAATGGGATGTGGCAGGGCGGAAAAGTGCTGTTTCCGAAACAAGGAAAATGGTATTCCATGAAATATTGGCTCGCTCCCGGCGACTCGGATACATTGATTTTGCGCGGGTTTATCGGGCCGTTTTTTCGGACGCAAACTTGGCGGCGGGTGGCTGGATAACTGGAGGGCGAAATTTATTTCGCCCTATTTTGTCCAAAAGTCGAAATAAATTTCGACCTCCCATTACTCCAAAATTTCCTTTTCCTCGACCTGCAAAACCTCTTTCCCTCCGCCCGTCGGCTGATGCACGAAAGCGACGACCGCACAATGTTTTTCATCAAAATCTGCCGGCAAAACGTAGTTGAAATTTTGGGTAATCGTCGCCCCGGCGGCCAGCGATTCCGAAATCGGATTGCCGGAAACGTCCGTCAAAACTTTCCGCAAAACATGGCGGTGCGCATAATTTTGGACAATCGCCCCGTGGTCATTTTGCGAATCAATGATGCTGTCCTGAACCACATAAACCGTGATAAAATTGTTGCCCGAAATCGTTTGCTCCGGCGCGATTTTTACTTCCACCGAAAGTTCGCGGGTCGTCGTATTGTATTGATTTTCAATGAATAAGGCCAAATTTAAGTCTGGTTGAAAGGCTTGCGAAATCGCCCCGCCCCACGGCCGGTCGTTGAAAATATCGGTGTTCCCAGCAATCGTCAGGCGGTTGATTGCCGCAGCCGGGTAGGTCGAGGGGATGCCGATTTGCTCGACCAATTGTTCCATTTCATCGGTATTGAAATCGTAGTCCGACCCCGCGATTTTTTTGTTGAAAAAGCCGCGCGCGCCGCCGTGGATGGCCACCGCCACCAAATTGTGGCCGTGCTGCGCGAGCAAATCGTTCACTTCTTTGGTGCCTTCGGGGCAGTTCGGGCAATCCACGCCAGTTAATTCTTCGAGCAAAACTTTGCGTTTTCCGACCTGAGACTGAGGAATTTCGAGGCAATCAGTTTGGCAGGCGTTCACCAAAAAAGCGGCGGCGAGGGCGGGGAGCAGTATTTTTTTTAAAAATTTCATCTTTGAAAAATTGAAAATTACGAAGGCCAAAAGTAGAAATCGAGCGATTTCAGTTCAACACGAAATCGTTGATTTATCGGCCAATTCTGTAAAAAAATCAGTTTTGTCCTCGTCTGGCCGGTCTTTGCAGGGGAAATCTTTTTCAATCAAAATGTGCAAGTTCGTGGTGTGGTCAATTTTTTGAAACTGTTCGAGTGCGATTTCATCCGAATTTGCCCATTTTTTGGCCAGTTCGGTCGGCACGGCAATCGAAATCGCACCGCCAAAACTCGTGGCCCGGATTTCGGTGGCATCCGGGTCGTGCCGCAATTCGTACGAAAAACTGAAACCGTACGAAAAATAAACATCCGTTCGCAGGGATTCTCCGAGCCGAAATTTTTCAATTTCGCTGCGGCGAAGTCGGAGTCGCAGGCTGTTTTGGTCGCATCTTAATTTCATCGTGGTTTAATTTTTAAAGTTCGCTGTCCAAGGCTCTATCATTTTTCCCGCCCTTATTTTCAGGAGAATCCAAGTCTTTATCGTCCCCGCCGTTGCCATTTCTTGTAAAATAAAAGTAAAATGGAATCCCGCTCGCCATCAAAACAAGTCCAATAATAGCCTCGCGAGGCCGAGTGAAGCAAGTAATTACTATCAAAGCGATACAAAACAACACAAAAACAGCCGGAACAATCGGATATCCCCAAACTCGGTACGGTCGTTCGGTCTGCGGTTCGCGCCGCCGCAAAATGAAAACGCCGAGTGCCGTCGCGCCGTAAAAAAAGAACGCGGCGAAAATCAGCATATCGGTCAACTGGTCAAAACTGCCAGACAAAACGAGCAGGCACGCCCAAATTCCTTGCATCCAAAGTGCGTTGTTCGGCGTGTTCGAAACGGGGTGGATATTTTTTGCGCTGGGAAAAAACAAGCCGTCGCGTGCCATCGCATAATAAACCCGGGGCGGCATCAAAATCGTCGAATTCGTGCAGCCCAAAGTCGTGAGCAAAATCGCTATCGAAATAATTAAAGCTCCCGTTTCGCCAGCGAACGACCGGACGACAGCGACCGCTGCGATTTCGTTTTGGCCGCGCGCGATTTCCACAAATCGGTCGGCTGGCAAGACATATAAATAGGTGAAATTGACCAAAAGATAAATCCCGATGATGCCTAGCATCCCAAAAAACAAAGCGAGCGGCAAATTCCGGTTCGGGTTTTTGATTTCACCGCCCAAAAAACCGACCGTGTTCCAACCTTCGTAAGCCCAAAAACCGGCCAACAGCGCACCAAACATGGCTTTTATAAATGTAAAATCCGTCCAAGAATAATCCACATAACCCGTCGCGGGCGTGTTGAAATTGGCAAAACTGCCGTGTCCAAACATCAATCCACAAATTACGATGCCTATCAAACTGACCGCAACGAGGCGAGTAATCCACACCGAAAACGACGCGCCGCCTTTCAAACCACGCGTATTTATATAAGTTAAAACAGAAATCAGGAGGATGGTGAGCATTTTCACGCCCGAATTTTCAAAGGGTTTGAACACCCAAAATTGGAGGTTTTCAATTTCCGGGGCAAGCCGGGGCAGCGTGAAAATCGAGTTGAACGACTGTGCAAAAACGTAGGCAATGCTCGAAACTGCTGCCGTTTTGATGACCGCAAAAGTGCTCCATCCCCACAAAAACGCCATGAAACGGCCATAAATCCGCCGAAAATAAACGTATTCGCCACCGCTGTCGGCCATCATCCCTGCGATTTCGGCGTTCGAAAGTGCACCGCACAAACTGATGACACCCGCCAGCAACCAGGCCAGCAACACCAAATCTGGCGACATTAACTGGTCGGACATCGGCGCGACTTTTTTGTAAACGCCCGAACCGATGACCGAACTGACCACCAAAACCGTTGCCGATGCGAGGGTGATGCTGCGAATAAGTTGACCTTGTTTTTTTTCCATAAAATTTAAACCCAACTTTCCAGTTCGGCTGTGGCAAATGTAATTTTTTAGCAACTACTTACCACACTTACTTTTTACCACAGAGACACATCAGAAAACATAAGTTTTTAAAGCAAATTCTTATGTTTTCTGATGTGTCTCTGTGGTGAAAAGTAAGTGTGGTAAGTAGTTTGGTTTTTTAATTAAAAACCACCTGCCCATTTTCCCCGCCCATTTTCCAAAAATAAACCCCGGCCGGCAGGTTTCCAATTGAAATCCGCAGCGTTGGCTGGTTTATTTTTTTTGAAAAAACAGGCTGTCCGGCGGCGTTGAAAATTTCCAGCAAATCATCATTTTTCAAATTTTTAAAATTAAAAAACACCACGTCGCTCGTTGGATTTGGAAAAACGGAGACTGAAATTTCGGTCGCAGGTTCAGTTTGTGGCAACAGCAAATTGGCATAATTCAAAGCCGCCAGCGCATCCACTTCACCAAATCCGAAAGTATTGTTCGGTTGGTCAGAGCCGCCAACGCTGCCCGGGCAATCCAAAGTATCGGTTTTAAAAACACCAGAATTTTCAAAAATATCCTCGATCAAATCCACATTTCCAATCAAATCTGGGCGGGCAGAAAGCAACAAAGCCACCGTCCCGACGACGTGCGGCCCGGCCATGCTCGTGCCTGAAAAACTAGAAAAATTGCCGTTCGGAGTGCTCGACCGAACATTTTGGCCGGGCGCGGCGACGTTCGGTTTTACCCGGTTCGAGCCGTCAATCAAAACAGGGCCGCGACTGCTGAAATTCGCAATTGCTCCACTTTCCTGCGTCGCGCCGACGCTGAAACTTTCTTCAAAATAGGCAGGCGGGTTGTCGCCGGTCGAGCAATTTGAGCCAAAATTCCCGTTCGAAACGACGACGACCGTCCCTGCGGCTTTCAAATTGATGACCGCTTTGTGGATCATTTCGTTCACGCCGAGATCCGTGCAGCCCTCCTCGAAAGAGCAATACCATGAATTATTGACGACTTGCGGCGCGCGGGCCGGGTCCGGGTTTTTGCCAGCCGTGTCGGTCGGCGCGAGGAACCACTCGAAACATTCGATATAACTCGACGGCTTGCCGTTGCCGCGTTCCATATTTCGGCAAGCGACCCATTTTGCGCCGGGCGCGACGCCGATTTGATTGCCCGCGCCGTCGTCCCCGACCATCGTACCCATCGTGTGCGTGCCGTGCGAATTGTCGTCGCAAGGCGCGGAAATATTAAAACCGCAAGGATTATTTGGGTTCCCACTCAGCTCACTGGCCTCGTGGATGGCATCGTGCCAATTGTAATTGTGGTCAAAAGTACCGTTGGTTTTCGTGCCGCGATATTTATTTATCAAAGCCGGGTGCGTCCAATCGTAACCCGTGTCCGCGCCGCCGACCGTGATTCCTTGCCCGGTGTGGCCGAGCGACCACATCGCCGGAGCATTCACCCGTTCGACGCCCCATTCAACCGCGCCGCGATTTTTTGGCGGAGCAACATTTTCCACTTTTTCAAAACCCGAAAAATGCACCTCCGGGTCGGGCGAGAGGTAGGCAACTTCGGGTCGGTCAGCCAGAAAACGGGCGAGTTCGGCGTCGCATTTTTCGATGGCGATTGCATTGACGAGGTACAAACTGTTTGCAAAAACACCTTTTTGGTGCAAAATTTGGTTCAAATCGGCCTGCGTCCGCTGCGCTGTGGTTTTTAATTTTTCAAAAACAAAAGCCGCTTTTTCATTTTTGGTTTTGAAATTTTTGGCCGCCCGCACGTCCGCTTGTTCTTTTAAAATGACGACGAGGTCGGCAGTTTCGCCCCGCAAAAACGAGGCGCGGAGGATGGGCGAGATTTTTTCGTCCCCATTTTTCGAAAAATTTTGGGGCAATTGGGCGGTCATTTTTTGACAAAAAACGGCCAAGCAAAAAAGGAAAAGCGTGAATTTTTTCATCGTAAAAATTGAAATTTTTGTGGGGCAAAGAACGGGGGAAATGCGTTTTGTGGGTTGCCAAAAATGGCGAAGGGATGGAAAAGGTCAGATGAAAAATTTACTTTTGAAAAAAAAATTGCCCGGTGGAAGTGTTTCCGACCGGGCAATTTTTATGCTTGCTATAAAATCATTCTGGCAAAATTTGAATGCCCTTGATTTTTTCCCTAAAATCATCAGGATGCAGCCGAATGGTTTCACGGATTTGGTGAACGGCTTCGGTGGTTGCCCCGCAAACGCTTCCAATAAATTCGTCGTTGTGATCCGATTTGAGGATCAGGTTGACTACAAAATTGAGGGTAGCCTCGGTCAATTTGATTTCGGCCAAAAGCAATCCTTTTTTGAATCCTTTTTCGATGCCTTTTTCGACGCCTTTGTTATACCAAGGGTCGCGTTCAGGGACAAAAAAACGAGAAATTTTTTCCATAAATTCATCAATTAAGGGTCGCAAGTTACGAATGTTTGCAAGCATCCGCAACTGATTGGTGAAACGTAAAAAGTCCAGTTCGCTTTCGGATTGTTGTTGAAGTTTTTCGATGATTTGCTCAGCCACCAATTCGGGCGCGTAATTTTCAAAATCGGCAAGCATGGCCATCACCACCAATTCCGGGTTTTCAGATTTGAGCAAATGGTGGTAATTTATGTCCTGCATCCAAAGCAAATGATACCGATAAAAAAGGTCGGGTTCATTGATTTGGGTTTCCATTTTTGGGGTGCTTTCGCCCAAAAAAATGACGTACTGCAAAATCCGAATTTTTGGATGCCGCCGCCGCAGAAAACCCCGATAATCGTACATCCGGTCGAGCATTTCCGAGTCATTTTCTACCTGAAATTCGATGTGCAGCACAGATTTTTGGGCATCGGCAACGGTGACTGTTGCCAAAAAATCGGCCTTTTTTTCTTTCGTGTGGTGCATCTCGACATTTTCCGGATGAATTTCCACGATGGCCATGCCGGTAAACAAATACATTAAATCCGGGATGGCTTTCACCAAATTCTCTTTGATGATTTTATCGTATTTGTTCGCCTGAATCCGCGTGGCGTCGGGCGGTTTTTTCGTCTTTGCCATTTTGAAGTTTTTTGTGTTCCGAGACAAAGGTGAAATCTTCTTTTTAAAAACAAAAAGTTTTTAAAACATATTTATTTTCCCAAAATGACCCGTTTTTTCAACATCAAACTACTTTTGTGAAAATTCAACACATAGTTCACATAGGCGTTTTCACATAGGACACATA
>JANNMS010000019.1:0-8053 GCA_031398055.1 Saprospirales bacterium
TTCGCCGACCACTTTTGAAAGCGGTGCCGGAGGCAAAATGTGCATTGAGTTAATTGATAATCAGCGGATTTTCAATGGGTTATTCCGAAAGTCAATTGATGGATTTACAAAAATTGTACCGGAAAACCCGTGCCGGAGGGCTGGCGGAAACATGCATGGCGAGACGGTTACAGAAATTTACAACCAGAAATTTTGCTTTGCAAAAAGATATTTTTGTGCTGCATTTTTGTTCGTCACGGAGCAAAACTATTGGCGGGCGGGCGGAGGTGAGTTTGGTTTTTTGAAAAATTGTGGGGCAGTTTTTCTATTTTAGTTTAGTTAAAAATTTAGTTTGAAGCGGGTTGGCTGGTTTCTGGTTTTCTATAAAACTCTTGTTGAAATTTTGATTTTTCTATAAATTTCTAATTGAAAATAAAAAACGCACTGTCCGGTTAAATTTCGGGCAGTGCGTTTTGGAAAATTGAGTTGTGACGATTGTTCGGAATCAGCCTGAGATTTTCTATTTTTAACAAACAGTAAGTTTCAGTGTGTCCTATTTGACAAGTAACACATCCCCTTGCTTTTTCAACTCGACAATTTGTCCACAAATCTCAGTTTTCATTTTTAAAACCCAGATAAAAACTCCCGAAGACATTGGTTTTTTGCGTTGAAACCCGCGCCAACCTTCCTCTAATTTATTCGAAGAAAAGACATGTTCTCCCCATCGGTCATAAATATCCAATTGGTATTCCAAAATTATCAAACCAGAAGCGGGGAAACCTCGAAACATATCATTTTCTGGCAGGTCTGCGTCGGGTGAAAATATATTTGGTATAAAAACCAATTCCTCAAAATTGATGCTGTCAGAGAGCAGGATTTCGATTTCACGAATTTGAGATTCACAATGATTAGTTGCTTCCAATTTTATTTTCCCAACATCAAAAACTTGAATTTCAGGTGTTTGTGCGCCGTTTGACCAAGTCAAAACCAACTTGGAAGTATCTCCTTTAAAAATAGGGGCAACAAGCACCCCTGAATTATCAAAAGGCAAAACAACATCTGAAATTTCGATTTCGAGCGGAGGAAAATTTTCAAGAAAAACCATTTTTTCAAACTGACAACCTGCTGCATCAATTACAGAAAATGTGTGTTGACCAGCCGTCAAATTTTTGTAAATCGTTGAATCTGAATACGTTGCCGCATCCAGCGAAAATTGAAGCGGTGGCAACCCGCCTACAAAACCCAAACCTGAAATGCTCCCGGTTGGCTTGTTTTTGCAGGATTTTTCGGTTGCCAATTCAAACGATAAGTCTGGCGAACTTTCAACAATAACAGTTACAGACGAATCGCATCCTTCCGAAGTTTTTAATTGAAATATTGTTGTATCGCCAGCCGAAAGTTCAATGCCATTGAATGCCACTTTTTCACCGGGGCAAACTGTAAAATCTTTGCTTGAAGTTTTAACGGGCAATGTTTCAACTTTGACGGTAACGATTGAATCACAACCACTTACAACACTTTTTAAAGTAAAATTTTGACTGTTCCCGGCAGCAATTTGAACCCCGTTATAAACTGCAAAACTTCCAGCGCAGGCCGTCAAATTTAAGGTTGAAAATTGATTTTGAATGGATGCAACATTGACCGAAACGATTGAATCACAACCAGTTGCGACACTTTTCAACGTGAAATCTTGGCTCGTCCCGGCGGGAATTTGTGTGCCGTTGTAAACTGCAAAACTTCCCACGCAGGCCGTTAAATTTAAAGTTGAAGATAAATTTTGGACGGCTGAAACATTGACCGAAACGATTGAATCACAACCGGTTGCGACACTTTTCAACGTGAAATCTTGGCTCGTCCCGGCGGGGATTTGTGTGCCGTTGAAATTTGCAAAACCGCCCGTGCAGGCCGTCAGGTTGAGTTCAGATTTTGTGGTGGATAAAATGTTGAGGGTCGTGGAAACCAAACTGTCGCAACCGTTCGCAGCCGAAAGCGTGTCTTGAAAAACGCCGTTTTGATTGTAAACGTGGTTCCCGACCAAAACGGAGTCGCCCGGGCAGCGGTCGAAAGTTTGAACGGTAGAAATAACCGGAGAAACCGGGATGAAAGCAAACGCCGTGTCCGATTGGCTGCCTGTTGAAAACACGATGACCTGCACTTTTCGAGTGCCCGGAGTGGGCGGGGCAGCCGAGTTTTGCCATTGGATTTTTTGCAAAACCTGCGCGAAATCCGAGTCCTTCGCCGCGCCCAAGTCATTGACAAACAATAAGTTGTGCGTTCCGTTTCCATTTATTGAAATGCCGGGCTGGCCGCTGCCGGTCAAATTTTCGGCACCCAAATCTGGCACGAGCGGCAACAAATCCACGCGCACCGAATCAATCTTGAAACCGGAAACCAGCGTGGCATCGGCATCGGCGATTTTCATGGATTTCCCGGCGCAGGATTGTTTGGCACGAAAATCCTTGCCGGTTTGGAGTGAACTGTTGTCGGTGTCGAGGTCAAGGTGCGGAGTACAGTCGGATGCTATGAATTCGGTCGGGGAGGCAGAACCTAGAATGATTCCGGGCGAATCACATAGATAGGTTATGGTTTGTTCCTCAAAATTTAGGGCGTAAATCCTATTGATATCAACATTGTCGGTCACGGTAAGAAACAATGAAGCAGAATCACAAGAATTTACATAGGAAGTAATACCGTACGCAGAAAAATTTTCTCCCGGCAAAAAAGTCCATCCGAATTTGACCTGAAAGTTTACCGGGTCATCTAAATTTACTTCCACCAATTGGTCGTCCGAATCAACAAAATACAGTTTACCCTTGTAAAAAGTCAAGTCCCCACCTGGAAAAGTGCCCCAGTCAGGATAAAGCGTCAAATCCCCATTGCTTGGGTCATATCTGAAAAAAGCCTTGCCTGCACCATACAAAATGCCATTTTTATCGGATACTAGGGCATTCATTGGATGATTGATATCAGCAACCTGTACAACAATGGTTACTAATCCAGATAAGGGGTTTATTAAACCCAAATAGATGCCGTCAAAATTAATTCCATCAGAGAATAAACAATATAATTTATTGTCTGGTGTAATTGCAATATCTGATAAAATGCCCAATAAAACATCTGGGGGAAAACTTAATTTGATTATATTCGAATCTTTGCACGTTATTGGGTTAAAAGACCCTAAATAAGTATCCCCTGAAACGGATTCTAATCGCACATAATAAAACGCTTGCCCAGAAATATGTATTGAATATAAAAATAGGATAAAAGCCAATGTTTTTTTCATAGGATAACATTAAAGTGATTTAAAAATAACAAAAAAAAGGGAAGAACGCGCAGTTGCCGTTCTTCCCAAAATTGTCGTGATTTTTGGATCAAATTTTTGTCAGCCTAATGATTTTTTGGCCAAACTGTGATTTTACAACCAAAGTGTAAATGCCAGTTTGGGTTGGAAAATCAGGCAAAGAAATCAGGTTGGCACCTTTGTCTTTATTTTCATTGATGTTCCAAGAAATCTGGCCTGTTTGGGAAAGCAACGTGGCTTCCACTTGACCTGCTTCGGGCAGTTCGACCAAAATATTTGAGGAAGATTCCACCGGGTTTTTTCCGACAAATTGAACGCGGAACCGTTCCGGGGCATTATTTTGGATTTCAAATTGGAGGGAAGAACGGAAATCGCCGTCCAAAGTAAACAGGGTATTGTCCACGGGATTTGTTTTTTGGGAAACCAGGCCATTCAAAGTAGGTGAACTTTGTTTTGCAATTGCCTTGATAAAATAGGCAATTTCGCCTGTTTTTAAGTCCTCGCCGCTCGGAACCAAGTTGAAATAGGTTTGTAGCAGGGAACTTCCATCTCCGTTTATTTCGAAGCCACCATATTCATTGCTCAAAATGCCTTTTTCAACGCCCGTAACTTGAAGATAATCCGTGTTAAAAGACAATTCTGTTTTGAAAACTGCAAAACCCGATGTTTCAGAAAAATAAACGGGCAACAAGATTTCTTGACCTGTTTCAACCGATTGGTCTTTTATAAAAAATGTTGACAAAGAGCCCTCGCCCCGGTCTTCGCTGCCACCCGTAAAATTGCTGCCACAATCGCTGCAATTTTGGTCAAGGTCGCCTCTTTTTACACCGATAAAATCGTTGCTGGGAGAATTGCCATTGAGCGTTCCCGTTACAATTGAACTTGGCAGGAGGGATAAATTACCAGATATCGTCCATGGATCGTTTTGACTGTAAGATAAGGCTGGAATAAACCTCCACATAGAAGAGGTTGCAAATACGCCACCCGATGGGTCAAATATTTCTCGAAGACAGCGATCCATAAAGTATGGGTCAGCATTTGTAATTTGGTTGTCCGGGAAGAAGTCGGCAGCAAGCACTTGATACAAAGGATATAAACCCGAGCCACCACTCACTAAATCATTGTAAATTTTTCTGGCCTCATTGACATCATCGGTCTCAACACCACAGCACCAATCGGTGCCCATTTTGGTGGGTGTAATTGTGTAATTAAACCGAGGCGGGACGGAAAACAGATAATTTCCGTCCAAAAAAAGTTGGCTGGCAGGACTCATAAATTGGGTGCATTGGGAAGGATTGGGAGATGCCGTGATGCTAACTGTTACCCCGTTGATCCCATTATTTGGGATTTGAGGAAAGGTGGTGCACGGAGTGGAAGGGTTTGTTTTTTTGACAAATCCGCCCAGGTTCAGGGCTGTGGGCATTGTGAAATCGAATGGAAAGCCGTTGTTCCCAATCGTATAATTTTGATTCGCAGCATTCCTGAATGTGTTAAAGATTAGGCTCGTACTCACTGTTGAGCCGGGTGCTGCCTCATAAAAAATAGTCATCAAAGGAAGGTAATTTCCGAATCCCATTGAAAATGCAGTAGTTGAAATCCTACTGATTCGGATACTGCTCGTGTTTGGAAAGGTTATCATTGGTTGACCTTGTGGGGTTAGGCCTTGAAACTCTGCGGGAATTGAGGCCAAAGTTGCCGCAGTATTAATGCAGCCACCCGTTAAGAAAACTTCAATATTGTACCTCTTTCCGGTGGAGAACTGCAAGTTGACCCAATTGACATCGAATTGGTGGCAAGTGAGGGCAAGCGGATTGGTACTCGGAACAGGCGTGGTGTGGTTAAGCGTACCTGCCTGCCCAAACAAATTACTGCACCACATAATCAACAGTGTTGCAATTACAACGTTTCGGGTGTGTGCAGGTGTGTGCGGGGATTTGACCCAAAAGGCCAGAAAAAGAGAATCGTTTCATAAAGAAAAGAAATTAATGAAGGTGAGAAAAAAGATGGTTAAGCCATGTAAGTTTTGGGGATTAAAAGAAGTGAGCGGGCAAACATAAAAACAAAGCCCCCAAACCACAAAATCTTGTCCATGAAATTTTGTTTCTAAAATATCTAAAAGTGCATAAATTATTGCCGTATAATTTCAAACAAGACCAATCTACTATTTCATTTTGACTGTTTTTTAATCAGGCATAGATTTCGGAAATTTTTCAAATTTCCAAAATCTCAAATCAATCAATCACCAATCACCCACCCTCAAACCGGGTCAACATCCACCGAAATCACCACCTGCCGAAAATTCGCCTGCGATTTCAAATGCTCCACGTGCTGCAAAATCAGCCGTTTCCCGTTCGCCAAAACGCTCGCCGATTTTTCAAATTTCACCAAAATGTCCTGCAAAAAATAGCCGCGAACCCGGCTGATTCCCGGTTGCGATGGCCCCAAAACCCGATTGCCGAGGCGTTCGCGCAGCCATTTTGCCAAAAAATCCGCTGCTTGTTTCGCCGTGTTTTCGTTTTTGTGCTTGACCTGCAAACCCACCAAACGATAAAAAGGTGGATAGTGAAACAACTTCCTTTCGTTCAATTCCCGCGACATAAAACCTTGAAAATCAGCGCGAAAGACTTCCTGCAAAACCGGATGCGACGGGTTCCAAGCCTGAATGATCACCTTGCCTTGCTTCTGTTTTCGTCCTGCCCGACCTGCAACCTGCGTCAACATTTGAAACGCCCGCTCGCCACTTCGAAAATCTGGAAATTTGACCAACGAATCCGCGCCCAAAACCCCGACTACGGCCACATTGTCAAAATCCAAACCCTTCGTCACCATCTGCGTGCCGACCAAAATGTCGATTTTCCGTTCTTCAAAATCATTTAAAATATCGGTCAATTTGGTTTTTGTCGAAGCCGTGTCGAAATCGAGCCGCCCGATTTTTGCCGTCGGCAGGAAAATTTTGATTTCGTCCTCGATTTTTTCCGTCCCGAAACCGCGTAAAACCATTTTTCCAGAACCGCAGGCCGGACAAATTTTTGGCACTTCAATTCGGTAATTGCAATAATGGCAGCGCATCGAATCGCTTTGTTTGTGGTAGGTCAGACTGACGTCGCAGTTTTTGCAATTGGTGGATTGGCTGCAAATTTCACATTCCAAAATTGGCGAATATCCGCGCCGGTTTTGGAACAAAATTGCCTGCTCGCCGCGAGCCAAAGTTGCCTGCAATTCTTCGATTAATTGGGTCGTAAAAATGCTTTGCATCGCCCGTTTTTTGTGGGCATCGGTCAGGTTAACCGTTTGAATTTCAGGCATTTGCAGCCCGCCGAACCGTTCGGGCATCGAAACCAAACCATACTTTTTCAACAAGGTATTTTGCCAACTTTCGACCGACGGCGTGGCTGTGCCGAGCAAAGTTTTTGCCCCATAAATATTGGCCAAAAAAACCGCCGAGTCGCGGGCGTTGTACCTCGGTGCGGGGTCAAATTGTTTGAACGACGGGTCGTGTTCCTCGTCCACAATGATCAATTTCAGGTTTTGAAAAGGCAAAAAAATACTGCTCCGCGCACCGAGCAAAACGGGCTTGCCGGCGGCTGCCGATTGCCAAAGTTCAACCCGCTCGTCGTAGTTTATTTTTGAATGATAAACCGACACGTCGTTGCCAAAAATCTTTTGCAAACGGCTGATAATCTGCGTGGTCAGCGCGATTTCGGGCAACAAATAAAGTGCCTGCCCGCCCGCCGCAATCGTCTCCCGAATCAGTTCGACATAAACCTGCGTTTTGCCGCTGCCGGTCACGCCGTGCAGCAAAACCGTGTCCTTTTCCAAAAAAATTTGACGGATTTCGAGGAGTGCTTTTTGTTGCTGCGCGGTCAATTCTGGGGAAACGTCGAGGTCATTTTTGTAATCTGAAATTCGTGAAACTTCTCGTTCGTAAATTTCCAACAGCCCTTTTTTTTCCAAAGATTTCAAAACTGAATCCGAAACTTTTGCAGCCGCCAAAACTTCCGATTTTTTCACAAACGCTTGATTTCGAGCGAGTTGAAGAAAAGCCATCATCGCTTCGGCCTGCCGTTCGTTTTTTTCCAACAAATTAAAACCTTCGGAAAGTAACGTTTCGTTCGAGCGGTACGGCTCGGCGAGGCGCACAGCGGACACCTTTTTTGGCTTGTATTTTTCCTGCAATTCTTCGCGGACAAACAAAACGCCTTTGTTCAAAAGACTTTGAACGACGGGGAAAATGCTCTTTTTTTCCAAGATTTTCCGCGCATCCTCGATGCTGATTTCTTTTTGAATTCGCAGGGCTTCGGCAATCAAATATTCATCGTTTTCGAGGTGAATATCCCCCGCGTCATCGAAAAGCGGGTTCAAAACGAGGGACGTTTCGGAGGTCAATTTGAGATGGCCGGGCAGCGCGGCCAACATCACTTCGCCGAGCGTCGAGCAATAATAATCGGCCATCCAATCCCACAATTTGAGTTGCTGCGGCGACACGACTTCCACTTCGTCGAGCAGGGAAATGATGTTTTTGGTTTTGTAATCCGGTTGGTTTTGGTGCACCGTTTCGACGAGGCCGGCGTACAATTTTGCCTTTCCAAACTGCACTTCGACGCGCACGCCGGGGCGAACGTCGGCCACCAAATCGCCGGGAATCGAAAAAGTGTAGGTGCGTTTCGGCAGGGCGAGTGGGAGAATTATTTCGGCGAAATGCGGCATTGAGTTAGATTTTTGATAGAAATAGAACACTGATTAGACTGATTGGACTGATTTACACTGATTTTT
>JANNMS010000020.1:0-24574 GCA_031398055.1 Saprospirales bacterium
TTATGGTTTCAAACCGTTGTAAGCCCAACCAAATTGATTGGATTCCGACCTTTTTTCGGTTATGATTTCCACCGAGCATGGAAATCAGTGCGGCAAATTCTCCGATTGTGGTGTTGGGCTGTGCGGGGTCTATAGCCAAAGCGTTCTTTGAATTCAAGAACAAAGCAAGGATGAAGTAGTCCTGTTGGGTAAAACCTGCGTCCTCTATACTGGCCTGTGGTTGTTTTTCCGCCAAATAGCGCAGGCGGGAAACCTGGACGGCGAGCAAACTGTAGGTTGCGATGGCATTTTGGATGGCCTTGGGGTCTTCCAATTGCAGTTCCTCCACTTTTGCTCCTTGTTTGAGGGTGTAGTGGAAGTTTTCGATTTGCCATCGAAGGGCATAAAAACCGATGACTTTCATGGCATCCTCAAAACTGTTGAGGGGCAAAGTGGTGTACAAGGTCCATTCAACGGCTTGGCACCCGGGCGGCGGGTTGACTTCCTTTGCGCGGACAATGCCCACTTGGAAAGGCTTTATCGGGCGGTTTTTGCTGGCATTGGAAGCGGTCAGGGTGGTAGTGGCGAAGGTCACCTCGATAGTTGCCACCCTGTTTTCCGTCTTCGCCCCGTTTTTCCGCTTTATCTCGATAAAGGTCTGTTTTTTGGGGGATTGCTTGTTGACACGGAACTCATAGCCGCCGCTGGGCTGCTGGCCGTCCAACCAATCGCTGACAAAAACATCCTGGTCATGGAGTTTGCGGTCGTTCTTCGCACGGATGATGTAATGTATGTGCGGGTGAACCTGGGTCTGGAGCAACTCGTGCACATCGCCTGCACGGTCGAAAAGGTGGATGAAACAGGTTTCGGGCTGTCCGCCAAATGCATCGTTCAAGGATTGCCATTGCCGAAAATAATGGGCGGTTTCCTTGTGTTCGATGGAAAGGTGCTGGCGTTCGGCCCGTTTGCCCAAGTCTTTGGCCTCGTAATTCCACAGAAACTGGTCAAACAGGCCGAGCGGGACACCTTGGCCATCGCAGAACAACTGGCTCAAAACATTGTACCCCGGCTTTTTTGCCGTGGTAACAAAGTTCGTTTTTGAGGCGCAACGCTTGCCCGCATAATCCAGGACCGTCACGTCCCCGATAGACAGTACCACTGGCGGGCACGCCTCGCAGATATCCGCCTTCAACCGCTCGCGCTCATTCAAAAGGATGTAAGTGGGCATGACCCTTTTGCTGTTGAAAAAATGATAGATGCCCTCCATTTCACGTTTGTCGTGCGAACTTTGAGGAATGCTTTGGCCAAAATTTTGACCCAGCGTTTCCAACGTGGAAATGAACCGCTCATTGGTTTGGACATGCCCAAACATTACAAACGGACGAATGGAGGAGAAGTAATCGTTTGACATCACAGGATTTATTAGCAGTTTTAATACAAAGCTCTCGACCCAAAAACCAAAATTCGACACATTAAACTTTTTTAACCCCAAAACTTACAAATCATGAGGCGGGGACGCCAACAATGGCTGACGGAAAATTTCAGGCTTTGCCTTTTTTCATCCCTCCTTCCTCATCCCTCATCCCTTTTTTTACCTTTGCCCTCGATGAGCAATTTTGTAGTTTCCGCAAGAAAATATCGCCCCACGAAATTTGAAGAAGTCGTCGGGCAGCAGCACGTCGCTGGCACTTTGAAAAACGCTTTGGCCACCGACCACGTTGCCCACGCCTTTCTGTTTTGCGGCCCACGCGGCGTCGGCAAAACAACCTGCGCCCGCATTTTGGCAAAAATCCTGAACTGCGAAAACCGCACGCCGCAGTTTGAAGCCTGCAACGAATGCGCTTCGTGCCGGGCGTTCAATGAAAATGCGTCGTTCAATATTTTCGAACTCGACGCAGCGTCAAATAATGGCGTTGAGCACATCCGTTCGCTCGTCGAATCGGTTCGCATCCCGCCGCAGGGTGGAAAATTCAAAATTTATGTGATTGACGAGGTGCACATGCTTTCCGCCGGGGCTTTCAATGCTTTTTTGAAAACTTTGGAAGAACCGCCACCCTACGCTATTTTCATTTTAGCAACGACGGAAAAGCATAAAATTATTCCAACGATTTTATCGCGTTGCCAAATTTTCGATTTTCGGCGAATCACGATTGCAGACATGGTTGAGCACCTGAAATCAATTTGCGAAAAAGAAGGCATCGAAGCTGAGGAAGACGCGCTGCACATCATTGCCCAAAAAGCGGACGGCGCGCTGCGCGATGCACTTTCGATTTTTGACAGAATCACCAGTTTTTCGGGTAAAAAAATCAAGTACGACGATGTCATCGAAAACATGAACGTGCTCGATTACGACTATTTTTTCCAAATGACCGATGGCCTGCTGACCGAAAATCTGCCGGCGGTTTTGAATCTTTTTGACCAAATTTTGAGGAAAGGTTTTGAGCCCGATATTTTTATAAATGGCCTCGCGGAGCACCTTCGAAATGTGCTGGTTTGCAAAGATGTCTCGACTTTGGCCTTGCTCGAAGTGAGTGAAAATTTGCGGGAACGCTACCGAAAACAAGCCGATTTTGCCCAAACATCGTTCATTTTGACGGCTTTGAACATTTGCAACGACTGCGATGTCAATTTCAAAATGGCGCGCCACAAAAAATTGCACGTCGAAATGGCATTGATAAAAATGACTTTTGTGAGTCGTGCGGTGCGCGCCGCGACGTTTGGAACGCCCGCCGAAATCCCTGAAAAAAAAACACTTGACTTGACCGCAACCCTCCAAAACGAGGGAAAAATTGAAAAAACGGAGCCAAAAGTTGAAAAAATCGAGGCCTTGGAATCTGTATCCATAAATTTTGAACCGCCAATTCCAACCTTTTCAGAACCTGAACCTGAAAAATTTTCCGTGCCGCCGCCACCCGAAATTCGTCGTTTGGGAAATGCCAATCGGCCAAAAATGACGCTCCTTGATTTTGAAAATGCCGTTGAAAAAGAAGAGGCAGAATTGGCAGCCCGCGAAAGCAAGTTGAATTTGGAAAATGCAAAATCGGCGTGGTTGGAATTTTCCAAAAAATCGGAAAGTGATTCGCTGCGATTGACCATGAATTCGGCTGAAATCCGGGTCGAAGGCGAAAACGTAATTGCCAAAGTGGACATGATTACTCGGAAAAATATGTTGATGGAAGAAATCAACCTGCTCACCGATTTCTTCCGCGAACAACTTCACGACAACAAAGTGAAAATTTTGATCGAAGTGGACGAGGCAAAAAAAGAGGCGACGATGGCCGCCGCCCCCAAAAAACAATTTCTTTCTGCGCGTGAAAAATTGGAACAGATGAACGCGCAAAATCCGCTGGTTTCAGAATTTGTGCAACGGTTTGAATTGCAAATAGTGGATTGAGCCAATAAATTTATCGAGATTTTTAATTCGTTTGACCAGAGTGTTCAACGATTTTTTGCCACCAGTTTCAAAAGTTTTTTATGAAAAAAACAAGCACCTTGCTCGCCATTTTTTGCCTGCTCGCCGCTCCAATTTTTTCCCAAAAAGCAGCCCAGCAACTCCTTCGCCACGCAAACAAAGCCGCCGAAATCGGTGATTTCCGCCGCGCAGATTCCCTCGCCACCGAAGTTTTGGAGAAAAAACATTTGTCCAAAGCACTGAAAAACCAAGCCCGCAGCGAACTCGGTTTTTACAAAACACAACTCGCGCAGTTCGCCCAAGCCGTACCCCTGCTCGCTGACGCAGAATCGTATTTTCAGAAATTTCCGGGCGAGGACGACTCGGATTTGACCACCATCTGGGCACGGCTTGGTTCGGTGGCGATGGAGCAAAAAGATTTTCAGAAAGCAGCGATTTTTTTCACCCGAGCCAAAAACTTGCGCGAACGCCACCTGCCTGCCCGCCACCTCGATTTTGTCATTTCGCTCGACCAGCTCGGCGAATTATTTTTGGAAACCGAACGGCTCGACGAAGCCACCGAAATTTTGGCAAAAGCCGCCCAACTCGCCCCGCCTCGACACTGGCTCCACGCCCAAATCTTGAACAACATCGCCCGCGTCGAAAGTGAACAAAGCCAATTTGGAGCCGCCGAGAAAAACCTCCGGCAATCCATTGATTTGCAAAAAAAACTGGCACGAACCGAGCATCCGCTTTTCGCAAAAACCTTGATGAACCTCGCCAACATACAAGCTGAACTCGGGCAACTCGATGCCGCAAAAACCAATTATGAAGCCGCGGCTCGACTCGTTCGCTGGCGACTGGGCGAGCAGCATCCCGATTTTGCGAAAGCCATCAACAACCTCGGAACGGCACTGGAAAAACTCGGAAATTTTGCGGAAGCCGCACGTTGCTACCGCCAAGCCACTGATATTTTTGAAAAAAACGGCCCGAAAGAGGACTTTTTAATTGCCCAATACAACGTCGGCACGATGTACAAACAGAATCGACAACCCGATTCGGCGGTTATTTTTCTCGAAAAAAACTTGATCGAGTGGGAGCAATTCAAGGGTACCCAAAACATAGGTTTTGCATGGATTCAAATCATACTCGCCGAGTCGCTCGCCAACGCAGGCGACCCCGCCACCTTCGACCGCGCCTGCTCGCTTGCCCAATCTGCCAACCTTTTGTACGTCAACTTGATGACCGAAAGCCACGCCAACGTGCCAGAATTCAGCCTCAAACAAGCCTTCGTTTTGCAAAAAGCGGGGCGGTTGGACGAGGCGAAAAAGCAGTACGCTCGAACGGCAAATCTGGTGGAGCGGCTCGCCCGAGAGGTTTATCCGATTTTGAGCGATGCCGATCGCGGCGTTTTTTTGAGGGAAAACCTCCAACGTTTTAGCAGATCCATCTTCCGTTTCGGGACGAAAAACCCGGGGACGCTTGACCGCGAGATGCTCCAACTCGAAGCCGCGCTCAAAGGTTTGTCGCTCGAAATGAGCAGAATCGCGCAGTTGCAAGCCCTCGTCGCGGGCGATGCCGACTTGTTTGCGGCTTTTGAAAAATGGCAAAACGCCCGCTCGCGACTCGTCGCCGCGCATTTTTCAGAAGAAAAAGGGCGGGTGGACACGCTGCACCAA
This sequence comes from Saprospirales bacterium, assembly GCA_031398055.1. Classification (GTDB taxonomy): domain Bacteria; phylum Bacteroidota; class Bacteroidia; order Chitinophagales; family Saprospiraceae; genus M3007. The sequence goes on from JANNMS010000020.1 coordinate 5,050, forward strand.
ACCGCCAACCTGCTCGAAAAAGAACTCAACCAACTCGTTTTCAAAAAAGGAAAAAACGCCCCGCCGAACCGCAATGCACTTGCCCAAAACCTGCCGGAAGGCGCGGCGGTGGTCAATTATTTCAAATCGCAGGGCGTGTATTTTGCCATCGTGCGGACGGCGGACACACTGGCGACAGTGCGGCTGGATTCGGTCTTCGCGGTGGATGTTCCCTTGACTCTGACTGTCGGGAAGTACGACAAAACGCCGATTTACGTCATCAAAAAGGAGGTGCGGCGGCGGCTGTCGGAGCAGTTGTGGCATCCCATCGAGCCGTTTTTGAAAAACGTGCACACGGTTTTCATTTCGCCGACGGGCAGGTTGCACCGGTTGGCTTTTTACATGCTGCCACCAGCGAGTGGCGAGCCTTTTTTATTGGAAAAATACGAAATCAAAATTTGCCTTTCGCCTGCCGATGTGCGTCCGGGGCAAAAAATCAGTTGGCAAAATCGCCGGGTGGACTTGTTTGGAGGCGTGTTTTTTGATAGTAAGAACGACGACGACTCGTCGGTCTCGGACAAACTCCTCGACTTTGAGGCGAGGGCTGGCGAGACCAAACTGTCGCGTGGCGCGTCCTTCGAATTCCTGCCCGGGACGCTGGTGGAGGTGGACAGTTTGGCAAAATTTTTTAAAAAAAATGGCTGGCAAGCCGCCAAATACACGGGCATTTCTGCCTCCGAAACCCAACTTCGGAACAAGCCTGCGAACAGAGCGGAGATTTTGCACCTCGCCACGCATGGCTTTTCGTTTGCCAAAATAAAGCTTGCCGATGGAGCCAATACCACTCTCGAAAACAGCCTGCACAGTGCCGATTCGCCGATGTTGCGTTCGTGTATCCTGCTTGCGGGCGCGAACAAAGCCTTGAATTCGGCGGAGTCCGTAACCCCTGAATCGGACGGCATCGTGTCGGCACTCGAAATCGGAGGCATGGATTTTTCGAGCGTTCGGCTCGTCGTTTTGTCGGCTTGCGAGACTGCTCGCGGCGATGCCGACGATACAGAGGGGGTTTTTGGTTTGCAACGCGGCTTTCGTCAGGCTGGAGCGGGGACGCTTTTGGCGAGTTTGTGGCAGGTGCCGGACCTGGCTACCTCGCGGCTGATGCTGCTTTTTTATGAAAATTTGTTGCAATCCAACGACCCGCATGAGGCTCTCCGGCAGGCACAATTGGCGATGAACGGGGCTGGGCTGGAGCCTTTTTTTTGGGCTGGGTTTGTGGTGTTGGACTGATTGACGGGTACGAGATACCCACAAAAACGAATAGTTCAAAAAATTTGCAAGCCGCGCACTGCCAGCCAACGGGGATTTCATCGGATTTTTAGACGAGAGAAATTTTGCCGAACACAAGTTTGGGCTGCCATCAAGCCACGCGCTGCTTTTTTAATCGCTGTTGAAACCCACATTTTTCCCATCTCTAATTTCCATTTTTATGAAAAACCTTTCCTCCCTGCTGCTGCTTGTGGCAATTTCTATGTTTGTTTTTGCAGGTCGTGTCGCTGGTCAAAATTGCGATTGCGGTTCTGATACGGAGGCTCCGACGATTGTTTTGAAGAAAAATTTGAAGTGGATATTTCAGCCAACGTACTCACCCAATACTGCCGTTGATTTTTCGGTTGATGGTAATGTCATCACTTTGGCTTTTTGCAATGGTTCGAGCGGGTACGTTTCTCTTTTCAGCGAACCCGAGGAAAATTTTTTTTCAAAATTGGACGTAGAAACGACGGACAACTGCGACGACAGCGTCCGAGTCGAGGTAGAGTTCATTGATTTTATAAAAGAAAACCCTTCCGGCTCGCGGAATTTGTACCGCGCCCTCGGTAGGCAATGTTACAGTACCATCCTTCCGAAAGTCAAGTACATAGCCCAGGACAAATGCGGCAACAAGTCTGAATTGACTTTTCAATTGAAAACGAGGGAGCGGCTTTTGCCTACTTTTTATCCGGCTTTGGCGAAGATTTTCAAAGTTGACTCCGTTTCTAATGGCGGGACTTACTCACTTGATTCGCTGTCGCAAACAGATACGATTTTTCAACTTCCGCAATACGAAAGAGGATGCAATACAAGTACCATCCGTACCAAAGGCTTGTCGGAGATAGATGAGCAAAAAGCTACTGCCGCTGCCGACTGCGATATGTATGAATTGCTTCTGATAGCCTGTTTCGACACGACAGGGGGGGGACAAAATAAATGCAACTGTCCAACTGGCAATCCAGACTCCACCATTTTTTTCATAAAAGTAGGCGACGGCTGCGACGACCCTCCAACCGACTGCCCCGACCGACAAACCATCGAACTGCCCACCGGAACCACCGCCGCACCAATCCACTGGCAATTGCCAATCGCACTGATTGCCTGCGATACGCCCCTGCCGCCTTGCGACCAAACCCCGCTCAACTCTTTCCAATCGCTCGGCAAGCGCGGCAGCAGCCTGTATTATTTTTCAAATTTTAGAAAAAACTGGTCGGACGCCCAGGCGATTTGCCTTTCAAAAGGTGGCACACTCGCGGTGGTCACCGACGCGGCGGAAAACAAATTCATCACCCAAGCCATCGGAAAACAGGAGTCCGTGTGGCTCGGTTTGTCCGACCAAAATCAAGAGGGCAACTTCGAATGGGCAGACGGCACGCCGCTCGGCTACTCGAATTGGGCGGCTGGGCAACCCGACAACGCGGGCAGTTTCGCGGAAAATTTCACGCTGCTCGAACCTTGGCTCGGCGACGGACAGTGGACTGACCAAAATCGCTGGGTCGAAAAACCTTTTGTCCTCGAAATCCCCTGCCCGGGCGCAGCGGTGGGCATCGTCCAGACCCTCGGCCCGGCGAGTGGTTCGCTGCTCGGTGCGGGTGTTTATCCCGTAACTTACACATTGACAGACAGTTGCGGCAATGTTTCGAACTGCCAATTCGAGGTCGAAGTCGTCGCGGCGGGCGGCGGCACAGCTTGCCCGCTTGTCAATCATGCTTTACAAAAAAATGCAAACCAGTCCAGCACTTGGTTTGGAGCTTTCGGCAGCCGTGCGGTGGACGGCAACGTGAACGGCAATTTTTGGCAAGACTTCTCGGTGGCGCACACCGCGTGGGAAACGAATCCCTGGTGGCAGGTTGATTTGGGCGAACGGCGCGACATCCGGCAGGTCAATATTTGGGGTCGGACGGATTGCTGCTCCGCCGAAACGAGCGGTTTTTACGTCCTGATTTCCGAAAATGCGCTGCCCCAGCCCGGAAATTTGAACGACCTGCTCGCCGATCCGACTGTGAAAAAATACTTCGTCGCCGACCCCGCCGACCGACCGACGACCGTCCCCACTGCCGGAGCGACGGGGCGTTTTGTCCGGTTGCAAGCCGCGAAAGCCACTTTTTTGGGCTTGGCGGAGGTCGAAGTTTTGGGTTGTGAAAAAATTACGAACAGTTCGGACGCGCCCGACCGCCGATTGCAGGCAGGTCAAAAAATCGAAGAAACACCCGATGAAACACTGTCCGATTTTGAATTGATGCCCAACCCGACGGCAGATTTTGTGGATGTTTTTTTGAAAAAATACGTGGGCAAATCTGGAGAATTGGTCGTGTTCAACCAGTTGGGTCTGCTGGTTTTAAGCCGTCGTTTTGAAAATTTGGGGGAGGAAAAAATGCGGTTGCCGCTGCGAGATTTGGGTTTTCGGAATGGTCAATATTTTGTCGGTGTTCGGGAATCTGGCTTGCGTCCGGTTTTCAGACGTTTGGTTTTTTTGAATGAAAATTGACCTGCCTTTTACCACAAAGACACATCAGAAAACATAAGTTTTTAAAGAACTTCTGATGTTTTCTGATGTGTCTTTGTGGTAAAAGGATTGGGTTCATTTTACCCCAAAATCACTTTCACATCTGCCACCACCCTCGACAAAGCCTCGCGTGCGACCTCAGTTTCGGGGTGCCTTAAAATGATAAAACCCTCGCCTTCGTACGTTTTTGCTTTTTCCTGACCAATTTGTGGGATACGCCGATCGCAAATCAGGTGCCCAAAATCTTGAACAACTTTATCCAAACCGCGCACTTCTTTCACCCGACCCTCGCCCATTCCACGCAAAAACGCCGCGCCGACGGCATATTTTCGGGTCAAATCCGTCGGAAATTCATTAAAATACATCAACCGAAACCAGGCTGCCTCGCTGTCAAAATCGCAGTGCCGCGAAATCATCGTCGTGATTTGGGCACCCGGCGGACGTGCCGCAACTTCCGAAATCGCAATCGTCCCGTCATTTCTCCGAAACCATTCGAGGTGGGTCATGCCCGTTTTCATGCCCAAAACTTCGAGTGTTTTTGCATTTGCAGCACGGATATCGTCATATTTTGGGTCATCAATTTCGATCGGCAAAACGACCTGCCACTGAATCCAAGGATTTCGAACCGCATGCAGCGGGTTGGGCAGATACATGGTCAAAGAATGAAAAACCGGTTTTCCTTCCACCAAAAAAGTATCGAATGAAAATTCATCGCCCAAAATAAACTCTTCCAAAAGCAGTGGTTTTTCTTTCGTTGGCTGCAATTCGGCCAGCACGTTGACCAAATCTTGTTCATTTTCAATTTTAAAAGTGGAAATCGAAGCCGCGCCGTCCAACGGTTTTGCAACGACTGGGAAACCATTTTTTTCACAAAAATCTCTGGCCTGCGCCTCGTTTTCTGCCTGAAAATGCCGTGCAACGGGCAGGCCAGCCGCTCGCAGCAAATTTTTCATCCTCGATTTGTCTCGAAAGTTGAGCATGGTTTCCTCGCCCATTCCTTTGATTTTGAGCGCGTCCCGAACGCGTGCGACGGGAATTTGCACCTGCTCCGTGGCCGAAGTGATCCGGTGGATCGCGCCAAATTCGTCGGCCAATGATTTTGCGGCAGCAATCAATTCTGCGCTGTCAAAAACATCGCGGACTTGCCGGAAAGAAATCAGGCTGCTGCGCAACTCGATGGGCAGCCATTCAAAAGGTTCCATGCTGATCAGTGCCGGGCGAATGCCTGCCGTGGCAACCAATTTTGAAAGAAAACGGAGTGCGTTTTCCGTATAATTTGGGGTGACGTGGACGACGAATTTCATTGTTGTTCAGTTAAAATTTGATGTTGGGTGAGGGAATTGGGCGAAAAGGTCGGGCAAATTTTTGAAAAAAAAAGATTCCTTGTCTTCATTTCCTGCCCGAAATTTTTTTGGAGGATTTATTTGATTCAAAATTCTTAATTTTTTAATTCCTGATTCAAAGTCTATGTTTGCCCCACAAATCCTCCTCAAAATTTGAATATCATTTTGCACCGTCTCCGCTATTTTTTCAAATTTCTCGCTTCGGCGAACACGTTTTATCGAATTCATTCGCCTTTTATTTTTGAACTTTCAAAAGCAGTTTTGGAAGACGATCGCTATTTTTATGCGTTTCGAGACGTCGAGGAAGTGCGAAACGAGATGAAAAAAAGCAAAGCAATCCTTGAAATTACTGATTTTGGAGCGGGTTCCGGCGGCAGCCACGAGTCTGCGGAAGGTGTTCGGGTGCATTATCGAAATGCGCCGCTTTCGCAAATTGTTCGGATGGCTGGCAGTTCACCTCGGCAGTCGCGGCGTTTATTTCGCCTCGTCAATTTTCTTCAACCAAAAAATATGTTGGAACTCGGCACTTCGGTCGGCGTCGGGGCGATGTACATGGCTTCGGCGGCGCGCGACGCCAAATTTTACACTTTGGAAGGCTGCACGAATTGCGCTGCGGTGGCAAAAGTGAATTTTGAAATCCTTTTTTTGAAAAATGTGGAGACCGTTGACGGTGCTTTTGAAAATACACTGCTGCCGACTTTGGAAAAAATGAAAAAAGTTGACCTCGTTTTTTTCGATGGAAACCACCGCCGCGAGCCGACAATCCGATATTTTGAAACTTGCGTTGAATATGCCCAACCCCATTCTGCTTTTATTTTTGACGATATTTATTGGTCGGAAGGCATGACCGAGGCATGGGAAAAGATAAAATTGCATCCAAAAGTCACGGCCACCGTCGATTTTTATGATTTCGGCGTGGCACTTTTTTCGCCCGATTTTCGGGAAAAACAACATTTTCAAGTGCTGCCTTCGGCGTGGAAGATTTGGGAAAAATTTATATAACTTCTTATCACATAGATTCACAGAGAATTTTTCACATAGAAAACATAGGTTTTTTTCAAAAAAAACATAAAAACCTTATGTTATCTATGTGAAAAATTCTCTGTGAATCCATGTGATAAGAAGTTACAATTTTATTTGAAACCCAAACTGCTCAACATTTTTTCGTGAATAGCCGTATTTTCATAAATCCCCGAAAAACGCTCCGCCCCTGGCCCAAAAGCAAAAACCGGAACGAGTGCCGAGGTGTGCAATTTGTTGGCAAATTGAGGTGAAAAAGTTTTTTTACTGCCTTTCGCAGTTGTCAAACTCAGCCCGCCACATTCATGATCGCCGGTGACGATGACCAAAGTTTCGCGGTCGGCGGCGGCAAAATCGAGTGCTTTTTTTACCGTTTCATCAAAATCGAGGAGTTCTGCTTTCAGCCAAGTTTTGTCGTTGGCGTGCAAAGCCCAATCAATTTGGCTTCCCTCGACCAGCAGGAAAAACCCGTTTTTCTTTCTATTTTTTAAAAAATTGCAAGCCTTTTGGGTTGCTTTTGGCAAATATTTCCGGCCGGCGGAAGCGGTTGCGGGTTCGTGGTCGGCAGTAAATTGAAAAAATGGGGTCGCTCCATCTTCCGGAGTTTTCGCCAAATCGGGGCCAAAACGGATTTTGTAGCCCCGGTTTTTCAAAGAATCCAACAAATTTCTACCGTCCAACCTGCCATTAAAATATCCCTCGCCGCCGCCGAAATAAAAATCAGGCGTGCATTTCAAATAATCGAGCGCGATTTCATCGGTAAAAGCCCTTATTTCTTGGTGCGCCACAAAACAGGCCGGCGTCGCGTGCACCGCTGAGCAGGTCACAACGATTCCGGTGGCGAAGTTTTTTTTCTTTTGTAAAAATTCGAAAATGGTTTCGCAAGGTTGGTTTTTGGCATCGCGGCCAATCGTGCCGTTTGTGGTTTTGCAACCGCAGGAAAAAGCCGTTGCGGCTGCCGCCGAATCGGTTGTCAAATCATCGGCAGCCGCAGATTTGTGAAAGCCGACGACCGGAAATTTTTCAAAACAAGAATTTTGCTTTGTCCAATAAACGTCCGCAGAAACCTGCGACAAACCCATTCCATCACCGATCAAAAAAATGATGTTCTTCGGTTTTTCTACCAATTCGGATTGCAAAGGCAAAACGGATTGCACTTTTTCGCGGCTGCAACCACCGCAACCGGAAAATATCAAAAGAAAAAGCAGCGAAAATCTGGGCATCATCGTTCGGCATTTTGATTCGCAATCAATCCGTCCTGCATCAAAAGACAGCGGTCGGAAAGTTCGGCGAGTTCCGTGTTGTGGGTGACGATAACAAAGGTTTGGCCATAATCTGCCCGAAGTTTTAAAAACAAACGGTGGAGGTCGGCGGACGACGCAGAGTCCAAATTTCCGGAAGGTTCGTCAGCAAAAATGATATCGGGTTGGTTCATCAAAGCACGGGCAACGGCCACACGCTGCTGTTCGCCGCCGGAAAGTTGACCGGGTTTGTGGTCGAGACGGTCACCGAGGCCGAGATAATTCAAGAGTTCGCGGGCGCGTTCTTTGGTTTTAGCCTCCGAATTTTTGGAAATAAAACCTGGCATCGACACATTTTCGAGCGCGGAAAACTCCGGCAGCAGGTGGTGAAATTGAAAAATAAAACCGATGTGGCGGTTGCGAAAATCGGCGAGCCGGTTGCCTTTCAAAGTTTGGATGGGCTGATTTCGAAGCGTCACTTCGCCGGAATCAGGTTGGTCGAGCGTCCCCAAAATATGGAGCAAGGTGCTTTTGCCAGCACCCGATTTTCCGATGATGCTGACGATTTCGCCTTGTCGGATTTGCAAATCGACGCCTTTTAAAATCTGCAATTGCCCAAAGTTTTTCCGGATGTTTTTGGCTTCCAAAAGCACGCCGTTTTGAGCAGAAACTTGGTTCTTTTTTTCCATCCGGCAAAAGTAAAAAAAACTGCCGATGGCGATTGGCTTCATTGCATTTCAAATAATCCAACTGGCAAATTTTGGTTTTCCAAAATTTTCATCCAAAACCAATCTGTAAATCATAGGCTCGGCAAATTTTTGCAAATTACCTTTGCCGCCCGTCTTTTTTGAAAAGTTATGAGAATCCTGCAGTTGTGCAAAAAATTTCCGTTTCCGATGAAAGATGGCGAATCGCTCGCCATTATTCATTTGGCAAAAGCATTGGCCTCGTCGGGCAACGAGGTAACGATGTTGGCAATGAACACTTCGAAACACCGCATCGAAATCGAAAACCTGAACGATGCTTTGCCATTTTACGCTGCCATCCACACCGTCGAGGTAGACAACAGGATTAAAATTTTTCCGGCAATCCAAAATTTGTTTTCTGAAAAATCTTACCACATCCAACGTTTTGAAAATCAAGCGTTTAACCAAAAATTGGTCGAAGTTTTGACCGAAAACGAGTTCGATGTCGTGCAGTTGGAAACGCCCTATTTGACGCCATATTTATCTACAATCCGTAAATTTTCAGACGCAAAAATCGTGATGCGTGCGCACAACGTGGAGCATGAAATTTGGGAACGGATTGCTGAAAATGCCCATTTTTTAAAGAAAATTTACCTAAAACACATCACGCCACGGCTTCGAGATTTTGAAATTTCGCATTTAAATGACTACGATTTAGTGGCTGGAATTTCGGAACGGGATGTTTTTCAATTTCAAAAATTGGGTTTGAAACGCGAGGCGATGGTGTTGCCGATTGGTTTGGATTGCACAGAATATCGCCCGGATTTTCGCAGTTTTGACAAGCCATTGAGCCTTTGTTTTATCGGTTCGTTGGATTGGCAGCCGAATTTGGAAGGTTTGAAATGGTTTTTGGAAAAAGTTTGGCAGCCGATTTTGGCGAAAGAATTTCCAACACTGACTTTGCACATCGCGGGGCGGAACACACCAAATTGGTTGAAAAATTTGGCGCAAAAAAATGTGGTGGTTCACGGCGAGGTTGCCAACTCGCAAGATTTTATCAATCAACATTCCATGATGGTCGTGCCCTTGCTTTCCGGCAGCGGGATGCGGGCGAAAATTTTGGAAAACATGGCATTGGGAAAAGTGAGCCTGACGACGAGCATGGGTTTGGAAGGCATCCCGGCGCGGCATCGGCGTGAAATTTTGCTGGCCGACACACCAAATCAATTCGCCAATGAAATTCGTTGGGCAATTTCAAACCCAAAACCAATAAAAAATATCGGCAAATCTGCCCGCGTTTTTTGCGAAACAAACTACGATAACTTGTTGATTGGCAGACAGTTAATCGAAGTTTACGAGCAGTGGCATCCCGTCGCCGAGCCTGAAATGCTATAATTATTTTTCCACAATCGGGAATTTTTTGAAGCGAGTTCTTGGTTTTGAAAATCAAGCGTTTACTTTTGCGCCCACTTTCGGAGGAATGGGTGAGTGGCTGAAACCACCGGTTTGCTAAACCGACGTACATTGTAAAGTGTACCCCGGGTTCGAATCCCGGTTCCTCCGCGACTTTGGTTATTGGTTGATTGGTTATTTGTACCTACTAATAACTGATAACCAATCAACCAATAACCATCCTCGGGATGTAGCGCAGTCCGGTAGCGCACCTGCTTTGGGAGCAGGGGGTCCCAGGTTCGAATCCTGGTATCCCGACAAAAAAAGGTCGTAAGTGATTGAAAATCAATCATTTGCGGCCTTTCTTTTTTTGATTTGGGTGGTTTGTGGCTTTTATAATAGTCCTTGGTTTATCTCTATGTTCAGATTTGACATTAATTTTGTCAAAAAAGTTTCTCACCAAAACTTTCCAAAAATCATGTCCACAAAACCATCTCTCCTCGCTTTTTTCCTTTGTTTTCAGGCTGCTTTTTGTTTTTCAATCAACCGGTACCAAGTTGGCGACACCCTTTTTGTCTGGGCAACTTCGGGGCTGACGCTGCGGACGGAGGCGGATTTTAAAGGAAAAAAATTGGAGGTGGTGCCGTTTGGCTCACCCATAATTTGTCAGGGAGAAAAATTTGGAGAATCAGACCAAACTATCGAAGCGGTTGCTCCTTTTCATATTGGAGAAAGATATGAAAAATCACCCGCTTTAAAATTGCATGGACAATTTTTAAAAGTGAAATTTGAAGGAAAAGAAGGTTATATTTTTGATGCTTATTTGGGTGCTTTTCCTACTCCAAAAATTATTAGTTGGTTGGAAAATTCCGATAAATCAAAAGTTCCGGTTTACGAGTCAATGGAAGATTGGCTTTCTTCCAATTTTGGGTTGGTCAGTAAAAAAGTCAAGGAACTGCCTTTTGACGAACACAAAACAACAATCATAGTTTATGGCAATGGAATCGTAATCAAATATGATGGGAGCATAAAAGGAGGCACTTCGTCCACGATTTTCCCTAATTTATCTTTGGAAGAAGGCTACTTGATTTACAATATTTTTAATGGCCACGAATCGGAGGTAAAAAGAAGTTTGGCAAAACCCGATCCTATGTATGACGGACTGTCATTTTCTTTTTCCGAGGATGGCTTCTACTTTTTTTCTGGTGTTTGTTCATTTGGAATCAAGTTTATAAAAGAAGTAGGAATGGTGATTCTCACCAGTGAATGTTCTTGCTGAAAAATTTCGATTTAAACTTTTTTGTGGAAAACTTCCACCCAAAACTCCCCGCCCATTTTTCCTACCTTCGCCCTCCTTTTTCCAAAAACAGGGCAAAATGCGTTTAAAAAGTCTCGAAATCAAAGGTTTCAAATCATTTGCCAACGAAACCGTCATCCATTTTGGCGAGGACGTGATCGGCATCGTCGGCCCGAACGGCTCCGGCAAATCGAACGTCGTGGATGCCATCCGCTGGGTTTTGGGCGAGCAAAAAAGCAGTCAGTTGCGGCTCGACAAAATGACGAGCGTCATTTTCAACGGCACGAAAAAAACGGGCAGGTCGCTGACGACTCGCCCGTTTTTTTTGAACTTAATGCCACAAAAAAGCATCTACAATTTGTACCGCAATTCAAATCCAGCAAAAAGGACGCGCCAAAAAACATTGTCTTTTTCAAAAGGGTCCGAATAAACAAAAGTATCATTCATCCGCATTTTTGAGTGATAATATTTAAAACTCAATCCAATATCAAACTTTGATTTCGGAATTTGAAAATGAACCCCAATTTTTGGGACAAAACCAAAATCATTTTTATGATATTTTACATCGCCATAAACATTAAATGGTGGTGCAAAAAAACCTGCTCCGTGCGGCAAGTCATCTTTTGTAACTGTAACTTTATTTTGGTTTAACAATATTCCATAAAACAAACCAAGTCCGGCCTCAACTTCAATTTTCCTTCCAAACTTAAATTTAGGGATAACCTCAAAATTGAGGTATTTAAAATTCGGAAAATGAATGTAGCGAGGCTCTTCAAACCCTTTGCTTTGAGGGCTGGTTGGCCATTCCGAGAAAACCCAATGTCCACCAACGCCCAAAATTTGTTGCAATGAATCTCCGGATAGGAAGTCGAAAACCTCCAACGCTTTCCGTTCTTGGTAAACAATGGCCGTTTCCAAAGAAAAATATCGGAAAAAATCAATATTAATCCCCGCGTTAATCCATTTGCCAATTTTTGGGGTATTTCCTTTTCCGTAAATATCGTCACCTGAATCTGATATCACATCCGAACGTAAAACACCCGCTGATGTGAATATCCTCAATGATTGATTGAAGGATTTTAGGTAAAAACAGGAAAACAATACGGTAAAGAATAAACTTTTCATACCTATTTTTTACAAAGGTAGTTTTGGGCGTTTCATTTTCTCATTCCGCATTTTCAAACTTATTTTTGGGCAAAAATTCCACAACAAAACTTCCCAAAAGTCATGTCCACAAAACCATCCTTCCTCGTTTTTTTCTTTGTTTTCAGGCTGTATTTTGTTTTTCAATTCATTTCGGTTTTCAAAAAGTAGCGTATTTTTGAGCAAAATTTTAAAAAAGAAAATTTATGGAAACCATTTTGGTAAGGATAAAATCAGGACAATCGGCAAGTCTGCTGGCTGATTTTCTAAAAACGATCGAGTATGTCGAAGCGGTCACGAATGTTTCGGACGACTCGCCCGTGCCGCAGGCCGCAGTCGTTTCGGGTATTTTCAAGACCTCCGAAAAACCGTCCGATTTTGCGGGGATTTGGAAAAACAGAAAAAAAATTGACGCAAAAAAACTTCGCAAACGCGCATGGCAACGAAAAAAACAATCCTCTGCGACACCAATATTTTGATCGAATACTTTCACGAAGACCAAAAAATCGTGCAGGAACTTGATTTTTTGGGCTTCGAAAGGTTGGCAATTTCTGCGGTGACAGTTGCCGAAATTTATTTTGGGATGCGAAAACGGGAGACCGATCTGACCAAAGAAATCCTTCGCAAATTCACTTGCCACCATTTTGACAAAGAAATTTCCAAACATTTTGTCCAGTTCATGTTGGGTTATCGAAGTCATCGGATTTCAATTCCCGATGCTTTGATTGCCGCAACGGCTATTTCCAACCAAGTCGAACTTTTCACTTTGAACAGAAAAGACTTTGATTTTATTGAGGGGTTGAAATTGTACAATCCGAAATTTTAAAAAAATTTCTCACCAAAACTTTCCAAAAATCATGTCCACAAAACCATCGCTCCTCGCTTTTTTGCTTTGTTTTCAGGCTGTTTTTTGTTTTTCAATCAACCGGTACCAAGTTGGCGACACCCTTTTTGTCTGGGCAACTTCGGGGCTGACGCTGCGGGCGGAGGCTGATTTTGATGGGAAAAAATTGGAGGTGGTGCCGTTTGGTTCATCTATGATTTGTCAGGGAGAAAAATTTGGCGAATCTGACCAAACCATTGAAGCAGTTCGACCATTTCACATCGGCGAGATGTATGAAAAATCGCCCGCTTTAAAATTGCGCGGACAATTTTTAAAAGTAAAATTTCAAGGCAGAGAGGGCTTTCTTTTTGATGCTTATTTGGGTGCTTTTCCTACTCCAAAAATTGCAAATTGGTTGGAGTACGGCGATAAATCAAAAGTCCCAGAGTTTGAGCCAATGGCAGATTGGCTTGCTTCCAATTTTGGATTGGTCAGCAAAAATGTAAAGGAATTGCCTTTTGATGGATACAGAACAACGATTATAATTTATGGAAATGGAATCATTGAAAAACATGACGGAAGTATGAAAGGCGGCACATCATCCATTATTTATCCCAGTTTGTCTCTGGAAGAAGGCTATTTGATTTACAATGTTTTTAATGGCCACGAATCAGAAGTAAAAAGGAGCCTGGCAAACCCTGACCCAATGTATGATGGACTGACATTCTCATTTTCAGAGGATTGTTTCTCGTTTTTTAAACGTGCTTGTACATTTTCTATCAAGTTTTTAAAAGAAGTTGGAATGGTGATTTTCACCAGTGAATGTTCTTGTTGAGAATTTCAATTTAAACTATTTTGTGGAAAACTTCCCCCCAAAACTCCCCGCCCATTTTTCCTACCTTCGCCCTCCTTTTTCCAAAAACAGGGCAAAATGCGGCTTAAATCTCTCGAAATTAAAGGTTTCAAATCCTTCGCCAACGAAACCGTCATCCATTTTGGCGAGGACGTGATTGGCATCGTCGGCCCGAACGGCTCCGGCAAATCGAACGTCGTGGATGCCATCCGCTGGGTTTTGGGCGAGCAAAAAAGCAGCCAGTTGCGGCTCGACAAAATGACGAGCGTCATTTTCAACGGCACGAAAAAACGCAAGGAATCGCAGATGGCCTCCGTCTGTTTGACCTTTGAAAACACGAAAAACGTACTCCCCACTGATTTCCAGACCGTCGCCATCAACCGCATTTTGTACCGCTCCGGCGAGAGCGAATACCGGCTGAACGGCGTGACCTGCCGCCTCAAAGACATCACAAACCTCTTGATGGACACCGGAATGGGCCCCGATTCCTACGCAATCATCGCCCTCGGCATGGTGGACGACCTGCTTTCCGACCGCGAACAGGCACGCCGCAAAATGTTCGAGCAGGCGGCGGGCGTTTCAAAATACAAGGCGCGAAAACACGAAACCCAACAAAAACTCGAAGCCACCTCCGCCGACCTCGAACGCGTCGAAGACCTGCTTTTTGAAATCACCGACAACCTCAAAAAACTCGAAAAACAGGCCGAGCGCACCCGGAAATATTATGAATTGAAGGCCGAGTACAAAAAATTGAGCATCGAACTGGCGGTGCAAAACCTCGCCCGCCACAAAAAACAGTACAAAGATTTTGAGGTAAAAATCACCGCCGGCGAGGACGAATACCGCGGCGTGGAAACCGAAATCCGCACCACCGAGGCCCAAATCGAGGCGCGGCGGAAACAGCACACCGACAAAGAATCCAACCTTTCGGAGCAACAAACCGTTGTAAATCAATTGGTTGGGCGCATCCGCAGCCGCGAAAACGAAAAACAGATGCTCGCACAAAAACTCGGTTTTGTCAGCCAGGAAGCCGAGCGGTCACGGTCGGAAATCGTCAAATCGCAGGGAAAGATCGCGCAACTCGAGGACGACGTGGTCTATTACCAGACCGAGGTCAACTCCGAAAAAAACATCGAGGCAGACCTCGAAAACGCGCTCGCCGATGCCAAAACCCAACTCGAAAAAACGCGCGGTGACCACAATGCTTTGAAAGGCAACCTCGACGAATTTGTGAAAGCCCAGCAGTCGGTCGAACGCGAAATCACGGAACTTGAAAAAAGCCGCGCAGTCAATATTTCACAAATCGAAAATCTGGGGCGCGACATCGAACGGACGCAAAACGACATCAGGCTGCGCCGCGAGGAAATGTTGGGTCTGGAAACAGTTTTGAAAGAAAAAACTGGCGGGGAAGAAATTTTACGAAAAAAAATCGAAGAACTTGAAATTTCGGAAAATCGCCGGTTGGCCGATATTTCAGAAACCGAACGCGCCGCCGAAGAAATGGCGAAAAAAACAGCCGAGCAGCACCGCTTTTTGGATGCCAAAAAAAACGAGTTCAAACTGACAAAATCAATGGTCGAATCGCTCGAAGGTTTTCCGGAGAGCATCAAATTTTTGTCGAGCCAAAAGGATTTTGCAAAAAATTGCCCGTTGCTTTCTGACCTGATTTATGTCAAGGAAGATTACCGCGTGGCCATCGAAAATTACCTCGAACCGTACCTTAATTATTACGTCGTGCCCGATTCCGACGAGGCGATGAAGGCCATTCAATTACTCGGAAAATCACAAAAAGGACGCGCCAATTTTTTCATTTTGGATGCTTTTTCGGGCGGCGGTGCGGAACTTGGTTTGTTCCAACCGCAGGCCGAAGGCACAAGAAATGCGATTGATTTGGTGGAATTTGACCCAAAATTTCATCCATTGGTTAGTTTTTTGTTGGAAAATGTGATGATTTCGGAGTCGGATTCAGGTTTTGAAAATTTTTCAAAATCGGTAAAAACCCAGTTTCCGGAGGCGATTTTGCTTTCAAAAAGTGGCACGTTCACATCGAAGAAATTTTCGATGTCCGGCGGTTCGGTCGGTCTTTTTGAGGGCAAAAAAATCGGGCGGAAAAAGAATTTGGAAATCCTCGAAAACGAAATTTCAAAACTCGAAAAAACTGAAAACGAGTTAAATACAAAACTCCAAACCCTCCGGGCGCACCTCCAAAGCCTTCGCTCGACGGACCAAAAACACGCCCTGCAACGCGAGAAAGATTTGTTGAACCGCCTCGGCCAAGAAACGGCTTCGCTCCGGGCGCGGCTCGAAAACATCGCGGCCTTCGTTTTGAACTTTGATTCAAAAGCAGGGGAAAGTGGCCGCTCCATCGAAGATTTGACGGCTAAAAATCTGGAAATTGAAAAGATTTTAAATCAAAAAACAAAATCTGCCGACGATGCAAAATCGCGTTTGACAAATGCCAACGGCTCTTTTCGGGAGGTTGCGGACAAGTTGTCGGTGTTTTCCCAAAATTTCAACCAGAAAAATATCGAGTTCATCAAGCAGCAAAACAAGGTCTCGCAATTTCAACAGGAACTGGTTTTCCGGGAAAAACAACTGGGCGATTTGCGGGCGCAAATCGTTCAGAATCAGACAGTTCTAAAAAAATCGGAGGAGGAAAAAGCATTTATCCAAGAAGATATTTCGACTTTGGAATCACAACTTTTGGTTGATTATTCCGAGAAAAAAACAAAGGAAGCCTCGCTCAACCAAGCCGAGCAACTTTGGGCATCGGGACGAAACGAAATTACTGCGCTGGAAGACAAAAACAGAACTTTGTTCAGGAAGCAGCAAGAATTACAGATTTCTGTAAACCAATTGAAAGAAAAATTTCAGGACGTAAAATTTGAAATTACGGCCATCGGCGAACGGCTGCGCGTCGAATTTGGGATGTCGGTCAACGATATTATCAACAACGAACCGGACACGGGTTTCAACCGCGCCGAACTCGAAAAGGACGTGAACTCGATGAAACGCCGCCTCGATAATTACGGCGAAATCAACCCGCTGGCCGTCGAAGCCTACGACGAAATCAAGGAGCGGCACGACAACATCGCGACGCAACGCAACGATATTTTGGGCGCAAAAACAAGCCTTTTGGAAACCATGTCCGAAATTGAAACGACGGCGACTGCGCGTTTTTTGGAGGCCTTCGGGCAGGTTCGGGCGCATTTTATCGAAGTTTTTCAAACGCTTTTTTCGGAGGGCGACACGGCAGATTTGATTTTGACGCGCCCGGAAAACCCGCTGGAATCGGACATCAACATCATCGCGAAGCCAAAAGGCAAACGCCCACAGCACATTTCGCAACTTTCGGGCGGGGAAAAAACGCTGACCGCGACGGCACTTTTGTTCGCGCTGTACCTTTTGAAACCTGCGCCTTTCTGCATTTTTGACGAGGTGGACGCGCCGCTCGACGATGCCAATATTGAAAAATTCAACAAAATCATCCGGCGGTTTTCGGAGCATTCGCAGTTTATCGTGGTGACGCACAACAAGGCTACGATGGCTGCGGTGGACGTGATTTATGGGGTTTATATGCCTGAATTGGGGGTTTCTGCGGTGACTCCGGTAGATTTTCGGACGTTGACGAACGAGACTGGGGTGTTTTCGGCGAATTAAATTTGTGCTATTTTTGCAAGAGAAATTTTGAGAAAATTAAATGACAAATGAAATTTGACGAACGCGGACACCTTCTTCCCTACGAAATAATTGAAATTTCGCTTGCCGAATTCAAGTACTATTTTGTAGAAAAACTATCCGACAAAAGGATTTGTACTGCACTTCAAGGGAAGACGAAAACCTGGTCAGGCATCCAAAAGGTATCATTAAAATTCAATTTTAATATGGAAAATTCAATTGCTGTTAAAATTTCGGGCATCGTCCACGAAATAAAAAACATTGATATCCAACTGGAAAAAAATGCAGGTTGGGATGACGAAGTTGGGAAATTTATGGCTTTTCAGTTTATGGAAATGAAACGCGAATTGCTGAAAGAGTTGGTGATTGAACTGATTCGATCCAATGTTGATTTCTCCCAATTCGATTCGATATTGAATTACTATTCAAATTACTTGTCGCAAACTTTTAAAACTGAAACACTTACGCCAGAAATCAAATTTCAGTTGCAAGAAGTTGAGGGTTTGCTGGCTGCGGCATGATTGAAACTTTAAAATTTTAAAATGACACACCCATTGATTGAACGCAACCCAAACGTGATGCTCGGCAAGCCGATTAACAAAGGGAAACGAATAACCGTTTAACTTTTTTTCGACGGGTTTTCGGTGGGGGATATTTTGGAAATGTACTACCGCCGATGAAAATTTGAACGGAAAATTTATTGAAGATTTGCGGCAAGCGGGTTTTTCGGTTCGTGCCATTTCTGAAAATTTTAGAGGGGTTTCTGACCCGGAAGTGGTTAAAGTTGCACTGAGAAATGCCTCCATTTTAATAACGGAGGGCAAGGATTTTGGCGAATTGGTTTTAGAAGCTGTTTGAGTTAATTTTTCGGGCCAAAAAAGGTTCTTTTTCCGCCATTCCTCTCTTTTTTTCTGTCAAATAGTCCCACTATTTTTTCATCAAAAAAGAGAGAACCGACAAAAAAAGCCCTCTTTTTTGACTTCAAAAAATTAACTCAAACAGCTTCTTAGCCCATCAAATTGCCAAATTGACAATTGTACAAAACTATCCGCAAATGTCCGACGAGGATAAAAACAAACTACCGTTGCTTCCAATTTACTTTTTGAGTGTTAATGGATAACCTAAAATAAATAAAAATATGTACGAAAATCCACGACTTATCCTCGATTCATCCGAAGCCATCGAACCCGGCGAAATCCACTGGCGCAGCCCATCGAACATCGCCATCATTAAATATTGGGGAAAATATGGCCAACAATTGCCCAAAAACCCTTCTTTCAGTTTCACTTTGTCGGCTGCGTTCACCGAAATGGTGCTGGATTTTGAATTAAAAGAATCTGACAACGGCCAAATCGATCTCGATTTTTTGTTTGAACAAAAAGAAAACGAGCCGTTCAAAGCCAAGATTTTGACTTTTTTGGAAAGCCTCCTGCCCGTTTTTCCTTTTTTAAAACAGTTGAAATTGACCATCCAAACGGCCAATTCTTTTCCACATTCGGCGGGCATCGCGTCGTCGGCGTCGAGCATGTCGGCACTCGCTTTGTGCCTCTGTTCGTTGGAAGATAAATTGTTCGGGACGTTGCAAAACACCTCGGATTTTGACAAAAAATCATCGTTCATCGCCCGTTTGGGCAGTGGAAGTGCTTGCCGGAGCATTTTTCCGTTCGCCTCGATTTGGGGAAAAACGAGTGAATTTGCGGATGCTTCGGACGAATTTGGGGCAAGCGCGGAGTCCATTTTGCACGATGATTTTAAAAATTTTCACGACGATATTTTAATCGTCAGTGCTGCCGAAAAACCAGTTTCGAGCCGCGCCGGTCATGCTTTGATGGAAGGAAACCCGTTTGCCGAACCGCGATATTTGCAGGCGCGGCAGCGTTTGCGCGATTTGATTCCGGCTTTGAAATCTGGCGATGTCGAAAAATTTGGCCAAATCTGCGAAAACGAAGCCCTCACTTTGCATGCTTTGATGATGTCCAGCCAGCCGTCGTATTTATTAATGCAGCCAAATTCTTTAAAAATCATAGAAAAAGTCAGGGCATGGCGCACCGAAACCAAACTTCCACTGTTTTTCACCCTCGACGCCGGGCCAAACGTGCACTTGCTTTACCCCGAAGAAATCATTTCGGATGTTCGTGGATTCATCGAAAGTGATTTGCGCGGGTTTTGCGAAAATGGGGCGGTTTTGCAAGATTGGGTGGGCGAAGGGCCGGAGGAAATTTGATTGGAGGTCGAAATTTATTTCGACCAACGAGG
>JANNMS010000154.1:0-20762 GCA_031398055.1 Saprospirales bacterium
AGCGCCCGCATCGGTGAGCCTCCGGGTGAGTCAAGGAAAAGCCCACCCACAGCGATGGGTGGGCTTTGTGTTGCGAAGTGCGATCAGTGGCCCGTGTCGTCCAGCGGGAAGGACGCTCCTGCACCCTTGGCCGGCGGACCCTTCGGCTTCGGCGTCTTGCTCGCGCGCGTGGTCGAAATAAATTTCGACCTCCATTTTTTTAAAAAATTTTATGAAAAAAGGCTTTTTTAAATCATTCTGCTTGCTTTTTGGGTCGGTTTTGCTGGCGGGCGGCTGTTTTTCGACAAAAATTTCACCGTCGAAAAAATCAAAACCGCTGCTCGTCTGGTCGGAAGAATTCAATTATTCCGGCCTGCCCGACACCTCAAAATGGGGCTACGACATCGGCGACGGCTGCTCCGCCCCGAGCGGCTGCGGCTGGGGGAACAACGAACGCCAATTTTACACGGCCAACCGCCGGGAAAATGCGCGGGTCGAAAACGGGCACCTCGTCATCGAGGCACACCGCGAAAAAATGGGCAGCCGCGAATACACTTCCTCGCGGATGGTCACGAAAAACAAGGGCGACTGGAAATACGGGCGCATCGAGATCCGGGCAAAACTGCCGAGCGGGCGCGGCGTTTGGCCCGCAATCTGGATGCTTTCGACCGATTGGGAATACGGCGGCTGGCCGGAAAGCGGCGAAATTGATATCATGGAAAACGTGGGCTACCTGCCCGACAGCGTTTTCGGGACGGTCCACACCAAAAGTTTCAATCATTTGCTGGGGACGCAGGTTTCGGGGGGCATTTTATCGAAAACGCTGGCCACTGAATTTCACAATTACGGCATCGAGTGGGACGGGGAAAAAATGGATTTTTTGTTCGACGGAAAGACATTCCACACGTTCAAAAACCGAAATATGGGCCCGGACGCTTGGCCGTTCGACCGCGATTTTCACCTGATTTTGGATGTTGCGGTCGGGGGAAATTGGGGCGGGAAAATGGGCGTGGACGAGTCCATTTGGCCGCAAAAAATGGAGGTGGATTACATTCGGGTTTATCAATGAAATGATTTGCGATTGCCATTGTTGGCGTCCTCGCCAACAATTTTTCATCAGCATTTCTGCAAAAAAAAGTTGTTGGCGAGGACGCCAACAACGGCAAAGATTTACGATTCAAACGCCGATGGCGGCTCAATTTTTTTTAAAAATGAAAATTTCAATTTTTTATAAATCCCTCGTTTTCAGCCTGCTGGCGGCTGCGGCCTGCTGTTTCGGCTGCATCAAAGAAGATGACGGCACGGCTGCCGACCGCGATTTGCCGGTGATTTCGGTGGTCGATTTGACGATTTCGGAAGGTGACGTTGACCAGATAATTTCACTGGAAATCACGCTTTCCGGCACCCACAAAACGAACGCGGTCGTCAAGTTTGCGGGCGTTCCCGGAACGGCGGTTTCGCCGGACGATTTTGAAATTTTGACGGGCGGCCAACTCGTTTTCGCGCCCGGCGAGACGAAAAAAACCATCCAAATCAAAATCATCGGCGACGAGGTGAAGGAGGTGAAAGAGGCTTTTCAGGTCAAATTTTACAACCCCTTGAACGTGAAATTGGCCGCCGACGTGGCCAATATTTCCATCGCCGACGACGACGACAACACGGCTGGCCTCGTCATCCCGACGGGCGGTTTTTCGTCGCCGACGATGTACGCGGGCTACAATTTGACTTGGGCCGACGAGTTCAGCGCGGATACTTTGAACACAAAATGCTGGACTTTCGAGACTGGCGGCGGTGGCTGGGGAAACCAAGAATTGCAGCATTATCGGTCGGACAATACTTCTTTTTCAAATGGAAACCTGATTATCACGGCCAAAAAGCAGAATTTTGGTTCGAACAATTACACCTCGTCGCGGCTGGTGACGAAGGGCAAAAAAACCTTCAAATTTGGAAGGATAGATATCCGCGCGGCGTTGCCAAAAGGCCAGGGTTTGTGGCCTGCGCTGTGGATGCTCGGCTCCAATATTGATGCGGTTTCGTGGCCGGCCTGCGGCGAAATTGACATCATGGAACTGACTGGCGACCTGCCAAACCGGGTACTCGGGACGGCGCATTTTGGGGCAAATTTGAGCCAGCACCAGTACAACAGCAATTCAAAATATTTGTCTGGAAATAATAATTTTCACGATGAATTTCATGTGTTTTCCATCAATTGGGAGGTGGACAAAATCGAGTTTTTGGTGGACAACGAGGTTTTTCACACCATCACGCCTGCCAGTTTGAACGGTGCGGCCTACCCTTTCAACAAACCGTTTTTCTTTGTTTTCAATGTGGCGGTCGGGGGGCAATTGCCGGGAAATCCCGACAACTCGACGGCTTTTCCGCAGAGCATGATTGTGGATTATGTGCGGGTTTTTCAGAAATAAACAAACCTCACCCCCGATCCCTCTCCTTTGGAGAGGGGTCGGGGGTGAGGTGAATTTTCCGATTTAAAAGTTTGGTCAGTTTGGGTGTTGTTGCAGGCAAAAAATCTATGTTTTGGGTGATTTGACACTGCACACACAGAAGGATTTTTTTGCCTCAAAAATCGAAAAATCGAGTTCAATTTTCAAATCTATAAAAATTTTCAATCAATGAAAAAGATTTTACTTTCTGTTTTCGCGGTAGTTTTTGCCGCAGTTTGCGCTTTTTCGCAGACTACAATTTTGGATTTCGAGGCACCTGCCACTTCGACGACTTTCCAATATTTTGGCAGTTCGTTGGAAGGCACTTTGACCTCGGTCATCGCCAACCCTGCATCGGGCGGCATCAACACGAGCGCCATGGTTTCCAATTTTGTCAAACCTGCCGGGGCGCAGTTTTGGGCCGGCGCGTTTTCGAACCCCAATCCGGCAACGGCGATTGTCACGAACGGCTCGAACATCTGCATCAAAGTGCGGATGGACCACATCGGCAGCGTCACCCTCAAATTGGAGCACTCGACTTCCGGGCAGCCAAACTGGTTCCTGACCGTGCCGAACACCCAAATCGATACTTGGGAAGAAATTTGTTTCAACACGACACTGCCCTCGGGCGAGGCCCCCAACCAAGTTGCGATGGGCACTTACGAGCGGGCGGTGCTGTTTTTTGACTTCGGAACGCCCGGTGGCGGCGCGGATGTCACCTCGTATTTTGATGATATGATTGTCACCGGCGGCTCGGCACCTGTGGATCGGACGGTCAATTTTGCGGTGGACATGCGCGAATACGCGGGCAGCGTCGGCACCGTTTATTTGAGCGGCTCGTTCAACAACTGGTCGGGCGATGCAAATCCGATGACCGATGCGAACGGCGACAGCATCTGGGTTGCGACTTTGATGTTGCCCGACGGCCCTTACGAATACAAAGTGACCATCGACAATTGGAATGTTCAAGAGGCGTTCCTCGGCGTGGAAGAATGTACCAAAACTACTGGGCCTTTCACCAACCGCTACATTGTTGTTGCGGCAAACATGAGCATACCGCAACATTGTTTCAACAGTTGCTACGCTTGCGGCGAGGAGGTTTTGATTGATTTTCAACTCGACATGCACGGTGTCCCGCCAAATCCTTCGGGTATTTGGATTGCTGGCGGTGCCGGTTTTGGTGCGCCCGGCGGCAATTACAAAATGCTCGGCCCCGATGTCAACGGGAATTTTGCGCTGGTTGTCCCGCGCCACACTGGTTTCAGTTCTTATTACGCTTACGCAAATGGGCCCTGCGCGGATTACAGTTGCAAGGAAAATTTGGCCGGCCAGCCCTGCGCCGACCCGAACAATTACAACGACCGTTGGTTGCCTGCGGTGAACGCAAACACAACGGTAAACAATTGTTACGAATTCTGCGCGCCGACCCCCGCGTTCACGCAATCGCAGCAATATGTCTGTAAAAACCAGTCCGCCACATTTACCGTGGCCGACGTTCCCGGCTCGACCTACACTTGGACGGTGCCAGCAACCGCCAGCATCACGAGCGGGCAGGGCACGAATTCGGTGGTCGTCGCATTTTCGGCAACCGCTGTTTCGGGGGTCATCAATGTTGCCTCGGTCAGTTCCTGCGGGGACAATGCGGCGGCGTTTTCGTACACCGTTTCGACGACCAAACCGGGCACGCCGCCGAGCATCAGCGGCCCAGATGTGCCCTGCGGTTATGGCATCGTTTACACTTGCCCGGTGGTTTTGAAGGCAAATTCCTACAATTGGACAGTCCCGGCGACCGCAACAATCGTCAGCGGACAAGGCACGAACACCGTCACCGTTGATTTTGGCCCGACGTTCACCTCCGGTTCCATCAAAGTTTCGGCGGTCAACTGCATCGGCGCGAGTGCCTTCCGCAGCAAGACTTTGTACGGAAAACCTGCCACTCCCGGCACGGTTTCGGGGCAAATCACGGGCGTTTGCGGTTCGACCCTTGTCTACTCTATCGCCCCGGTTTTGCGGGCGGATTCCTACACTTGGACGGCCCCGGCCAACGCCAGCATCATCAGCGGACAAGGCACGGCTTCCGTCGAGGTCAGTTACGACCCTGCATTTACAACTGGAAACTTGACCGTTTCCGCCCAAAATGCCTGCGGTTCGAGCGCGGCAAAATCGGCTGCCATCAAATCCAAACCCGGCACCCCGGGCGCGATTTCTGGCTCAACATCAATCTGCCCGAACCAAATGGGCGTTGCCTATTCGATTGCCCCAGTCCCCGGCGCGACGACCTACACCTGGACCGTCCCGGCGGGCGCAAGCATCGTTTCTGGACAAGGGACCGATGCCATTTCCGTCAATTTTGGTGCGGCTGGCGGTGCGGTAAAAGTAAAAGCAGGAAATGCTTGCGGTTTCAGTGCCCTCAAATCTTTGACCGTTGCCATCAATTGCAACAAGCCAGCAGGTTCGCGCGGCGCGGAAATTGAAATTGAAAACGAGTTTTCAATTTACCCAAATCCTGGGCAGGGCCAGTTTTTTGTCAGTTTCACCGCAGCCGAAAACGCGGAATTCAAAATTTCACTGACCGACATCACGGGCCGCGAGGTCTATTCGACGACCCAAAATGCGATGGCCAATTTCAACGAACACCAATTGTCGCTCGACTACATTTTGCCGGGCGTTTACATGGTGGTTTTTGAAATGAACGGGACGCGGACGGTGGAGAAATTGGTGGTGCAGTAAACACATCTTTTTTTGACACATAGGCACAATAGGAGTTTTCACATAGAAAACATAGGATTTTACTTTCAAACCCTATGTTTTCTATGTAAAAACTCCTATTGTGCCTATGTGTCAAAAATTACAAATTTTTTTCAAAAAATTAATTTAAATTATGAAAAAATTTTTCCTTTCAAATTTATTAATGGCATTTATGGTTGTTTGCGCTTTTGCCCAAACGACCATTTTGGATTTTGAGACGGCTGCGACCAGCACCGTTTTCCAATATTTTGGCAGCAGTCTGGACGGTACTTTTACCTCGGTCGTGGCCAATCCCGCACCCGGCGGCATCAACACGAGCAGCATGGTTTCGGATTACAACAAACCGCCGGGGGCCCAAACTTGGGCGGGCTGTTTTTCAAATCCCAACCCGACCACCCCGATCCAGACCAGCGGCGGGGCTTTGATTAAAATAAAAGTGCGGATGAACCACATCGGCAACCTCGCCCTGAAACTGGAAGAATCCACCTCCGGGCAGCCCGATTGGATCAAAATCGTGCCCAACACCCAGATAAACCAATGGCAGGAACTCACTTTCAACTGCGCCCTGCCTTCCGACGAAGCCCCAAATCAGGTAGCGACAGGTACCTATAATAAGGTCGTGCTGTTTTTTGATTTCAATTCGCCGGGGACTGCCGTGAACGTCACTTCTTATTTTGATGATATAATTGTGGTCGGCGGCACGCCCCCTGCTACTTTTCCCGTCAATTTTTCGGTGGACATGAACAATTACGGCGGCAGTTTTACCACCGTTTATGTTTCTGGAAACTTGAACGGCTGGTCCGGAAATGCCAACCCGCTTTCTGACCCGAACGGCGACGACATTTGGACGGGCACCATCAATTTGCCCGCCGCCAATTATGAATTCAAATACACAATTGACAACTGGGCAGCGCAGGAACAATTTGCCGGAGGCGAACCCTGCACCATGACCACGGGGGGATTTACGAACCGAACTTTGGCCGTCACCGGCAACACTACCTATCCGCTGAACTGTTTCAACAGTTGCTCGATCTGCTCGGCGGCCTTGCCGGTCGTCAATTTTGCGGTGGACATGAACGATTACGCGGGCAGTTTCACCACGGTTTATGTCAGCGGGATTTTCAACAGTTGGTCGGGAAATGCCAGCCCGCTATCGGACAGCGACGGCGACGGCGTTTGGACAGGCAGTGTTTCGATGGCCGCCGGGCAGTACGAATACAAAGTGACCCTCGATAATTGGGCAGCGCAGGAGCAATTTCTCGGCACCGAAGAATGTACGATGACCACCGGGCCATTTACAAACCGTAAATTGACGGTCCCCGCGGCCGGCCTCACCGTGCCCGAATTTTGTTTCAACAGTTGCTATTTGTGCGGCGAGGAAGTCGTGATGACTTTTAAAGTTGGCATGGGCAATGTCGTGCCGAACCCGGCGGGAATTTGGCTGGCCGGTGGCGCGGATTTTGGCGTGCCGGGCGGACGATATAAAATGACCGACCCCGACAATAACGGCATTTTTGAAATCGTGGTCCCGCGCCACACGGGTTACAGTACCTATTTTACGTTTACAAATGGCCCGTGCGCGAATTTTTCCTGCAAGGAAAATTTGGCCGGTCTGCCCTGCGCGAACCCCAATAATTTTAACGACCGGTTTCTTCCTGCCGTCAACGACGACCTAATTTATGCCACCTGTTTTGGCCAATGTTGCGACAACGCGCAATGCACCTACCCCACCCTCGTGCCCGTTTTCACGACAACAAATGTGCTTTGCAACGGCGGCAACAACGGCGCAATCGTGCTCAACGTCACCGGCGGGTCCACGATTTACACCTACAATTGGGGCGGCGGAATCACCTCCAAAAACCGCTCGAACCTCGTCGCGGGAACCTACACCGTGACCATCACCGATGCGATTGCACAGCAAACCATCTCCGAAAGTGTGGTCATCAGCCAGCCAGATTTGCTCGTGCCGAGTGCCGTGACCACCAACGTTTTGTGTTTTGGCGCGGCAAACGGCACCATTTCCCTCGACGCGAGCGGCGGCACGCCCGGATATTCTTACAATTGGGGCGGCGGAATCACCGGGCCAAACCGGACGGGACTCGCCCCGGGAACCTATTCGGCCACCGTCACCGACGCGAACAACTGCACAAAAACCATTTCCAGGACAATCACCCAACCCACCACGCTCGCCGCGACGGCCACGACCACGAACGTGGATTGTTTTGCAAATGCAACGGGTTCGATAAATTTGAATCCGAGCGGCGGCACGGTTTCCTATAATTTCAATTGGAACGACGGTGCAAACTCGCAAAACCGCAGCGGCCTGACCGCCGGAACCTACTCCGTCACCGTGACCGACGCGAACAATTGCACGACCGTGCTTTCAAAAACCATCACCCAGCCGAGCGAACTTGTGGCGGCGGCCACCATTTTTGACGTGCCATGTTTTGGCGACGCGACGGGTTCGATTTTTGCCAGCGCGAGCGGCGGCACGACTGCCTACAATTTTGTTTGGGAAAATGGCGCAACCGGGCCGAACCGCACCGGCCTCGCCGCCGGGACGTATTCCACGACCGTCACCGATGCCAAAAACTGCACGACCAGCATCACCCGCACCATCGGAGAACCAGAATATCCATTGGCCGCTTCCGCAAATATTGACAACGTGGACTGTTTTGGCAACGCCACCGGGCAAATCGAACTCGAAGTGGAAGGCGGGACGGCCGGTTACACGTTCAATTGGGGCGGCGGCATCGTTTCCCAAAACCGTTATTTTTTGCCTGCCGGCGAATATTTTGCCACCGTCACCGACGCGAACAACTGCACCATGACCATTTTTGAAACGGTCATCGAACCTGCCGAAGCCCTCCAAGTTTCGGCCTCGGCCACCAATCCGACCTGCGGAAACTCGAACGGAAGTATCGTTTTGACCGTCGGCGGCGGCACTTCCGGCTACACTTTTCTTTGGGAAAATGGAAGCACCGCGCAAAACCGCTCGAACCTGACCGCCGGAACGTACTCGGTCATCGTGACGGATTTCAATTTTTGCACCCAAGTCTCGACCAGCGTGCTCGCCGCGTCGGGCGGTGCGCCCACCGTTTCTTCAAATATTGGAAACGTCGCGTGTTTTGGAAACGCAACCGGCACCATCAATTTGACGGTAAACAGCGGCACCGCGCCCTACTTTTTTGATTGGGGAAATGGCATCGTCACGCAAAACCGCACCGGCCTCGCCGCCGGAACTTACACGGTCACGGTGACGGGCAGCAACAATTGCACGACCGTTTTGACAAATGTGGTTGCCGAGGCGGCCACGGCTTTGGCAATTTCCGCCACCTCGACAAACGTCGCTTGTTTTGGAAACCAAACAGGTTCGATAAATTTGAACCCGTCGGGCGGCACGCCAAATTACGCGTTCAATTGGGGCGGCGGAATCGTTTCCCAAAACCGCACGGGACTCGCGGCTGGCACCTATTCTGCCACGGTTACCGATGCAAACGGGTGCGAAACGACCATTTCACAAACCATTTCGCAGCCAAATTCCGCCCTCGCTGCATCTGCCGCGACGAGCAACGTGGGATGTTTTGGCAACGCGACGGGCAGCATTTCGCTCGGCGTGAGCGGCGGCACGGCGGCGTACAGTTTTGATTGGGGAAATGGAAACACATCCCAAAACCGGACAAATTTGGTGGCCGGAACGTATTCCGCGACCGTGACCGACGCGAACGGCTGCACGACTTTTATTGAAAAAACAATCACGCAACCTGCGTCGGCATTGTCCGCCACGGCCACCTCGACCGATGTTTTTTGCAACGGAAATGCCAACGGCACGGCCACCGCTTCGGCGACGGGCGGCAGCGGCGCATTCTCGTACATTTGGACAAATGGCTCGACCGCCGCGAACATTTCCGGCCTCGCTGCCGGGACCTATTTTGCCACCGTTTCGGATGCCGAAAACTGCACGGCGGAGGTTTCTGTAAATATTTCGCAGCCGACAGTTTTGGCCCTTGCGGCCACCGCGACCGCGCAAACTGCCAATAATTTGAACGACGGCACGGCAACCGCCTCGCCGAACGGCGGAACGACACCATATATATATGTCTGGGGAAATGGCGCGACGACTGCAACGATTTCTGGCCTCGCGCCGGGCGCATATTCCGTCACCGCGACCGATGCGAACGGCTGCACCGCCGCGCAAACGGTCACGGTAAATGGCTTCAACTGCAATTTGTCGGCGGCCATTTCGGGCACGAACAGCACCTGTTTTGGGGCGAACAATGGTTCGGCGACGGTCAATTTGACGGGCGCGGCATTGCCAGTTGCCTACAATTGGAGCAACGGCGGCACGACGGCGACGGTTTCGGGGCTTGCTCCCGGTACTTTTTTGGTTGAAATATTGGACGCGAGCGGCTGCCCCGCAACCTTGAACATCAATATTTCGGAGCCTCCAAAATTGAATGCGAACGCCACCGCCACCGACCCCACCGCAAACGGCGTGGACGACGGCACGGCTTCCGCAAATCCGACGGGCGGCACGGGCAGTTATACTTTTGAATGGGACAACGGCTCGAACACGCAGACAATCAACGGTTTATCTCCGGCAACATACACCGTCATCGTGACCGACGCGAACGGTTGCACGGCTGAACAAAGTGTGGTCGTCGCATTTTTTGGATGTGTTTTGCAGGCAAATTATACCGTTGAAAATGTGTCGTGCGCGGGTTCTGCCGATGGCAAAATTGCGGTTTCCTTGATCGGCGGCACGGACCCGCTGACCTATTCTTGGAGCAACGGCCAAACGACGGCCACCGCGACGGGGCTTTCCGGCGGCGTTTACGTGGTCAATATCATGGATGCTTTGGGCTGCGAAATCAGCGTGACGGCGGACATCACCGAGCCAAGCGTTTTGGCCGCTTCCATTTCGGGACAAACCAACACCATCTGCCCGAACGATGCGACCGGTTCGGCAACCGCAAAAGCGACGGGCGGCACGTCGCCTTTCCAATTTTTGTGGAGCAACGGCTCGACCGACGCGACGGCGACGGGGCTTTTGCCCGGCAATTATTCCGTCGTGGCGACCGATGGAAATGGCTGCATGGCCATCACTTCCGTCATCATTTTGGCAAACGACGACCTCCCGCCCGTTTTGACCTGCCCGGCGAACATCGCCCGGTGCAGCGACCAAAACAAGGTGGATTATCAATACCCCACGGCATCGGACAACTGTTCGAGCGGCGGCGGGACTTGGGATTTTGTCTCCGGCCTGCCGAGCGGCGCGGTCTTTCCGGTCGGCACGACGACCCAAAATTTCACTTTCACCGACGGCTCGGGCAACACCGGTTCATGTTCTTTTGAAGTAAAAATTCAAATTGCTGCGGTCGTCGGTTCTTATCAAGTTTCGGGCTGTTTCCAAAGTTGCGAAGGCACGATCACTGCCTCCGGAACCGCGGGCGGGCAGGCACCTTTTGTTTATCTGTGGAGCAACGGCAAAACTGGCGCGACCATTTCCGGGCTTTGCGATGCCAATTTGGGACTCGTCGTCACCGACGCGGGCGGTTGCAGCACCGCACAAACGGTCAATTTGACCACCCCGCCAGTTTTGGCAGTGGCCGCACCGACCGTTTTGAACGACCAAAACAGCCAAAATATCGGCTCGATAAACATCACGGTGCAGGGCGGGACCGCTCCTTTTTCTTTTAAATGGACGAAAAACGGCAGCAATTTCGCCACCACCGAGGACCTTTTGAACCTCGGCGCGGGCGAGTACGCGGTCGTCGTGACCGATGCGAACGGCTGCACCGTGGCCGTCCAAAACATCGTCGTGACGAACCTCGTCGGCACGGACGAACCCGAATGGGCAAAAGGAATGAAACTGGTGCCGAACCCAAGTTCGGGCCAGGTCCAATTGTTTTTTGCCAAAATTTTGACCAGTGAAATGGAAATCTCGGTGCTCGACGCGACGGGTCGAACGGTTTTTCAGGCCATTTCAAACGACGGCCAAACCGTTGACATGAACCTTTCTCATTTGCCGGAAGGCATTTATTCCGTGCGGGTGCGTTCGGAAAACGAGGCGGGCGTTCGGGTTTTGGCCATCCAACGTTGATATCAAATCAGCAGAAAATCGAGATTTTAAATAAAAAGGGCAATTAGTGTGAGGTGTGCATTTCCGGAAACGGGGTGCGCACCTTTTTTTTGCTCATTTCCATTTTTGGGCAATCCGGAGGGCAGTTTCGAGCATCGGCAGCTGCCAGTTTTCGATGTCCCAATCGGTGCCGGCGAGCGGCGAATTTGCCAGCCGGTGCATGGCTTCACCGGGCTGTGCTGCGGTTTCCAAAATTCCGGAGAGTGCCTGTTGCTGTGCCCAAAGTTGCAGGTCTTCGGCGGGTTGGGCGGGTTGCTGCGGCTTTGTTTTTGGCAAAAAATCGTTTTCGGTCGGCGTTTTTGGTTTGCCTTTCGGCAAATTTCCGGCAGCGCAGATTTTTTTCATTTTCAAAAAATCGGTGCGGAACTGTTCGTGGCTGGCCGGGCTGCGGAGCGCGGTGCCAAGCTGTTCCATGACCACAAAACGCAGGTTCGGGCAACGCGGGATGGCCCATTTCAACAGTTCGAAAACCTCCTGCGGCACTGCCCCGTCGTGGGTGTCGCGGCGGATTTTCCGTCCCGGCTCGGCCTCCGAAACCTCCCAGCTGCCGCCCGAAACATGGATTTCCCGCACCCGGTCGAGGGGCTGCAATTGGATGGCGTTTTCAAAATCGAGGTTGAAATTTCGGACCTGGCAAAAAAGGTTGTGCAGGTCGAGTATCAAAAAACCGTTGACCGGCTCGAGCAATTGGTCCAAAAACGCCCCGTGCTGCGCCACTTCGTCGGGCGAATATGCAAAAGCAAGGTTTTCGAGGCCGACCGGACGCTGGCAAGCCTCCTGGATCCGCGCCAACCGGTCCTGCCCCAGCCGGAGCGTCTGCCGGTTGAAAGGCAATGGCAGGGGCGCGCCCCGGTGAAAATCCGCGCCGGTCATGAACCCAAAATGTTCGGAAATATGGTCGAATTGGAAGGTTTCGGCAGTCCGGCGCAGGTGGTCGAGCCATTCCTGCTGCTCGGGCCGCCATTTTCCGGAAAAAAGCGAAAAAAACACGCCGTGCCCGACGAGCCGCCCCGCCCTGCCGAATTCTGTGAGCAGTTCGGCGAACCAGTCCGGCAGGTCGGGCGGACGAAAAAGGGCATCGAACGACCATTCGATGCCCTCGGTTTCGCCCGATTTGAAGAGCGGCAGGGCTGCCGCCAAAATGTTCCGGTCAAGGTTGCAGGCAATTGAACTGATGATTTTTGCCATTTTTTGGGCGGTGTTTTTTTAGCCCATGCCGCAGGCGGGGCAGTTGCCGGGGTCGGATTTGACCGGAGTTTCGTGGTTGCCCTCGCAGCTTGGGGGACATTCGTTGGTACACTCGGTCGTGATTTCGGTCTCGATTTTGTCGGTGCAGGCCGGTGCGGTCGCCGCAATCGAGATTCCGACCGCGATGGCTTGCAAAAGCGATTTGGAAAGCTTCATGTTGAAATTTTTTTTTGGTGAAAAAATAAGGATGCCGGTATTTTCAAAGATGCCCTTCCGTGGCGAAAGGTTGGGTGCAAAAAATGAAAAATAACCGGGCAAACTGTCGAAGTTTGCGTTTTGGCTAAGAGGTTCTCTAAAATTTAACGTGAGTTTGGGTACTAACTCACTGATTTTCAATAATTTGAATTGCTATTCGCAGTCTTCAGACTGCAGAATGGTTATTGTGCGGACTTTGTCCGCCGAAATTTGGGAACAGCGGACAAAGTCCGCATGATGCTCGTCCTGAAATCTGAAGATTTCGGACAGCAACCCAAGTTCACGTTTAAAATTTGGGCAATTTTGCGCCCTTGACACGAGGATAACTTTGGCATTTCTTTGAAGTTTCGTACTGAAAGCCGCCGGGGGAACCTACGTTTGGTTGGCCGAACTCGAATATTTGAACGGGCAGGTGCGCACCAGCAAAGGAGATGTGTTGTTGGTGAGGTGAAAAAATTTGCCGGAAGGCATTTGTTCCGTGCGGCGGCGTTCGGAAAACGAGGCGGGCGTTCGGGTTTTGGTGGCCCAGATTTGATATAAAATCAGCAAAATCGAGATTTTAAATAAAAGGGCAATTAGTGTGAGGTGTACATTTCCGGAAACGGGTGCGCACCTTTTTTTTGGGTTGTTCAAAAAAATAACCGGGCGAACTGCCGAAGTTCGCCCGGTTATTTTTGGTCCTTGGTGGCGAGGATGCCACCAACAAACCTGCTTTTACTCCTTTTCCACCACCACTTTTTTGCAGGAAACTTCCCTGCCGTTCACCGAAACCAAAACCAAATACGTCCCACCGTACAAAACCCGGGCATCCAAAAACCCAATCGTGCTGCCGGGCTGGATTTCGGTTTTTTGCATCAATTTTCCCGACAAATCAAAAAGTTGCACATCCAATTTTTCTCGCAGCAAACCTTCGATTTGCACGGCAAAAAAATCGCCCGTCGGGTTTGGGAAAATGGCAACGCCCCAGTTTTTCAAATCATTTTCCGAAACCGAGGTCGTCGGGTCAAAAGACGTCACCGGTTCGGTGATGGTCTGCACTTTTGAAGCATTCCGCACCCCGTAAAAAGAAGGGCCGACAACGTATGGATATGCCGAATTCCAGTTTTCATCCACCGTTGCAAAGTAGCAATAAATGCCCTGCGGATACTCCGGCGTGGTGCAAAAACGCCCGTTGTGCTCGTCCAAAAAATCGGGCGTGGCGGGCGAAGTGGCCGTGTATCCGTAATCTTCCCGAAAATATCCGAGCGGGTAATTGGTGTTGAGCGCAGGCCCGTCGGCCACGTCCGTACCGTTGGCGTGGTGCGTCCGGGCGGTGATGTCCCTCAATTTATAACTCGATTTGATGCGGACGATGCCGCCCGTGCCGTCCGTATTTTTAAAAGCATACGCCCCGTAAATCGGGAAACCATCGTAGGCAAAACCGAGCAACGGCGCGTGTTTTGTGCTGTCGATCGTGTACAAACCGTCCGCCAAATACAGATCGCAGACATTTGAAATGACCGTCAAATCCAAATTGAACGCCGACGGATTTTGGTGGTGGTGGTAATTTCCCATCGCCGGATGGCCTTTCGCGCAGTCAAAACCGCCCCGTTCTGCCCGGACCGCGTCGCGGTTCCATGCCTGCGCGGTGCCCATGCCGCCCGGGCATGGCGGGTTTCCAGGGCCGCCGCAAAGCGCGCCCGTGGCCGGGTTCCAGGCCACGCCGTCGCGATAATCGAACAAGGCCACGCCGTTTATAAAAATGCCGATGTTCCCGCCGGTCGTCGCGGTCGGGTTGCCTGTGTTTTGGACAGGTTTGAGCGGGATTTTGAAAAAACCGGTCTGCGCCGTGGCCAGCGACGGGTTGCCGTCCAAAAACGGGCCGGTGATGTAGGCCGGGATGCCGTTTGTTTTGATGTACGAAAAATCAGTGGAAAATTGGACGGACTGCACGTTGGCCAGCACGTTGTCCTGGATCGGCGTCGAATTGCCGCTGACGTAGTGCCTGCCCATTAAATTGGTCGTGTTTTGCAGCCAAGAAGTGATTGCCGGGTTGGTTTGCGCCTGCGATTGGGCGAAAAACGCGAGCAAAAAGAAGGAAACGAGGATTTTTTTCATTTTGAAAAATTGATGAGATGAATTTTGTTGGACGGCTTTTTTGGAAAATTCCTGCGGTGGTTTTGGGTTTAATTTTTTGGAAATGAAAACGCCGGGTTGAACAAAAATTCCCGGTCGGTCAAGGTCAATAAAAACGCCACCAAATCCACTTTTTCATTCGGCGAAAGTTCAATTTTTTGGCCGGTCGCAGCCGTCGAGGCGTAAAAATTGACCACTTCCCGAAGTTTCCGAAAACGGCCGTCGTGCATGTACGGATACGAAAATTCGATGTTTCGCAGCGTCGGGACTTTGAATTTCAGCGAATCCGAGGCCAATTTCGTGATGTTCATTCTTCCAAAATCTTTCAAAAAAGTGTCGAGCGGCAGGCCGTTTTTTTCAAAATCATGGTTCGTGAAAAACGGCTCGGCGTGGCACGGGGCACAGTTTTTTTGAAAAATGGCGTAGCCGTTTTTTTCCTGTTGGTTGAAAATTTCCGTGCCCAAAACCATCCGGTCGTATTTTGAATTGGCCGAAATCAAAGTCAGTTCAAACTGCGAAATGGCTTTCAAAACCCGCTCGCCCGTCGCGGTGCTGTCGGCAAAAGCATTGAAAAACAAGGCTCGGTAAACAGGTTTTGGTTGCATTTTTCGCACCACTTTTTCAATGGAATTGTCCATTTCCGAGGGGTGCGAAATCGGTGCAAGTGCCTGAAAATCAAGGTGGTTGATCGCTCCGTCCCACATAAAATGTTTTGCCCATGCGAGGTTCATCAAGGTCGGGGAATTGCGCGTGCCGATGCGGTCTTCGATGCCGTGGCTCAACGCGTGGTCAACGTGCGTAAAAGCAGTGAACGACAAATGGCAACTCGCGCAGGAAACCGTGCTGTCCCGCGACAAAATGGGGTCGTAAAAAAGCCGCCGACCGAGTTCGATGCCCTCGCGGGTGAGCGGGTTTTTGGAAAAATCGTAGGTCGGTTGCGGCCAATTTTTTGGAAAATCGAGTTCGACAGGGTCGCTCCCCCACCCTGCCCGGGCTGCGGCGAGCAAGCAAAAAGCAGTAAAAAAAAGCAGCAAAAATTGAAAATTTTTAATTCGCATGGACGCTGAATGATTTTGCCAAAACCCTTGAATTTTCCACCGCCTCGGCACACGGCGACATGATGTTGTGCTTTTTTGGCCAATCTATTTTTTCAAAAAATGAGGCCAAATCAAAATCAACCCGCATTTTTTCTTTTTCCAAAACAGGTAAAAACACTTTTTGAGCCGTCGGAAAAGGCGGCAAATATCCACCCAAATGAAACTGAAATTCATGGTTCCGGGCGGGGCATTTTTCAAAAAAACCTTCCATTTTGAAATTGATGTAGCCGCTTTGCCAAGTCCAAAACATGCCCCGCGTCGGGTCAAGGTCGCCGCCCATCGCCCCGGAAAGGTTGGTCAGACTGTCCACCCCGAGGTCGAATTTTAGGCTGTCGAAACCTGCGTTTTCGGGGAGCTGGAATTTCAAAACCAGGGAGTTTTCGTCTTCCAAATCCAATAAATGGTGGCTGTTTTTTTCCGCAAAAACGACCGCGCCGTTTTTTAAAAAAACAAAATTGGTGAGGTAAAAACGCAACTCGTGCAGGGCGAGCGAGTCGCCGCCGGAAGTTTTCAACGGCTTGTCCAGTGCGATTTTTTGTTGTTGAAAAACGGGCTGAAAATGCAGGGAAAATGGTTTTTCTGTGCCTTGCGCTTGCAAAAACAGGGGCAAACAGAACATTCCAATCACCTGAAAAGCAAAACGGAACATGGCAAAATGCATTTTTAAATCGTCAACAAAAAACTGCAAAACGTTTTGCAGTTTTGCAGTTTTTAAGGTTTCAGTTCCTCCACCCGCCGCCGCGCGGCCCGGATTTGCTCGTCGTATTTTTTTTGGATGTCGGAAAAGGAGGCCGGGTGCAACCGTTCGATTTCCCGGACGATGGCATCGCGGAGATGTTTGTTCGTGCGCCATTCGTTCATTTCGACTTGGTCGAGCTGCAGGCCGGTTGATTTTTCCAACAAATTTCGGGCAAATGAATTGGCCAAAACAGAACTCACCGCCGCGCCCGCCAGCAAGGGATCGTCCTGACTCAGGCTTCGGATGACCTCGTTCACTTCGCCGCGTCGGTCGTCCAACAGTTTGTCCAAAGCTATTTCAGCCTGTCCGAGCACTTCTTGGGACTGTTGTTTTTGGTGGTCAGCCTTTCGTTTTCGGTCGGCAACTTGTTCGATTTTGAGTTTTTTCGCGCTCTGCCAACCTTCCTCGACGGCCCGGACAAAAAACCCGCCCGGGTTTTCGGGCTTTTTTTCCTGCGCCAGTTTTTCCAAAGTGCAGGCCAGCCCCTCCCCCACCCTTTCCTCTCCGTGCTGCAAAATGAAGGCCCGCAGCGTGGTCTCGGTGATGCCCCAGAGCCTCACCTGCTCGAAAACTTCGTTGAAAAACGGGCTGTTCAGCAGGGCCACTTTTTGGCGGGTCGCCTCCTTTTTTTGGGCGGACGGTGGCAGGGCCATGCGCCGGTTGTTTGCATTGGATTGGATGTGAAAAGTGACCGCCGTTATTTTTCGGCCGTCCTTTTCTTCTTCGAGTTCAAAAGTGATGTCCGTAAATTTTTCCAGATCCTTCTGCGCCTTCAAAATCACCTTCTGTTTCAGGTTGGCGTAAAGTGGGTATTCGTTTTCGGCGATGCCCAAAATGAGGCGCAGGTCTTCGACCAAAAAACGGCGTTTTCGGATTTTTTCGTACTGTTTCAGCAGTTCGTACATCCTAACAGAATACACACTGCTCAATCCCCACAGGTTTCGGATGTCGTAAACAAGGTAGCGTTCTTTCAATTCGAGCAAATATGGCTTCAAATCTGGGTGGAATTGGACGCGCACCACGTTCCGCTCGGCGGTATTTTTGAAGCCTTCCGTCCCGACCAGCATCGAAGTCGCAAACCACTGCACGCCCTCCGGCGTGTCGCGTTCTATTTCGATGACGCGGGTCAGCAGGCGTTTCGCGGCATCTTTTACGGCCTGATAATTATCGCCCTTGTCGTGCAGGCCAAAATCGGAAAGCAGGTCGCTCACCGAAATGTCGTAACGTTTCAAATCTTTGTCATCCGAACTGATCAGGGTGAGCATTTTCGCAAAAACGCGGATTTCCCAAATGTCAAATTTGTACCGGGCCTCGACCAGTTCGTTGGCCTTGCGGATCAGTTTGATGTTGCCCTCGAGATTGCGGCGGACGGCTTTTGTGCTTTTGGCCATTTTAAGTTTTGGTGGGATGGGTTGAAAGTGGCCGCAAGTTTAAGTATAACTTTTAAATATAACCAAGTTTGAGTTTTTTTTTGGAAAGTGGTTATATCTCATCTTTGGAAACGTTTTATTAATAAAAATGCGCTTTTTTGAAGCAAAATAGGGGTTTCAAAAAAGTTGAAAATCGGTTTTCCCGACTTTTTGGTTATACTCTCCGACCTTTTGGTTATACTCAAAAGATTTTTTTATCAAAAAATTCGATTTTTTTATCGCAGAACAGTTGAAGTCCCGGTAATAAAGCCCCAAAACGGGGGCAAAACGCCTAATTTTTGGATCAATCCCATTTCCGACCTTTTGGTTATAGTCTCCGACCTTTAAGTTATAATTGCCCGACTTTTAGGTTATACCTCTCCGACCTTTTGGTTATGCTCGTCCGACCTTTAAGTTATACCTGCCGACCTTTTGGTTATAATTTCCTTCGTAACTCATTGATAACCAACGGCTTTGGAGGTGCCTAAAATATTAAAAAGATGTAAAAAAGGAAAACAATCACAGGTTAAATTTTTGAAAATTGTGGTTGTAGTTGTGGTTGCTTTTTTAGAAATCTTTTTTTAAAGATTTTCTGGCTACACCCCCAAATCCCGGGCAGCAAGTGTCAATAAATAATCTTTGATGGTGCTGCCGGTCTGGAAAGTCCGCATTTTAATCGCTGCATGCAAACTTAGAGGAATGTCCAAAGTGACCCGTTTTGTAATTTCGGCGACGGGTTCGGGCGTTCGCAGAGCAGGGATTTCTGCATGGATTTTTTCCGCGGCTCGCTCCGTTTCTTCGATGTTGATGACCGATTTTGGGAGTGCAGTTGTTTTGGGAGCCAAAAACATGGCATCTTTCAATGATTTTTTTTGCATCGTAAATATGATTTTGTGGACTTTTTGATGGGAGATTTTGCATTTTCTGGACTGCAAAACTGCAAACCTTTTTGCAGTTTTGCAGTAAAATTATTTATCCTTTCAAAATTCCCTGGATTTCATTGGCCAGTGCCACCATTTCTTCTTTTGCTTTTGGGTCGGTGAATTCAAAAACGCCCGCACCGTCAATCACCGCACGTTTGTAGGCCACCCGGTTTTTTATCGTGCTTTTCAAAGTTTTCAGCCCGACGGTTTCAAAATTGTGCAGTGCCTCTTCGGCTTCTTTGCTCAAAGTGGTGCGCTCGTCGTGCTGGTTCAATAAAAAATAGGCCGGGATTTGTTGCTCTTTTTGCTCGCAGGCTTCCTGATATCTTTCCAAAAATTGCTGCGTTGCCCACAAATCGAGGGCTGACGGCAATACCGGGATCAGCACAAAATCGGCGAGCAGCAAAATTTTACTCGCCGTCGGCGACAGCGACGGAGTGCCGTCGATCAGGATGATTTCGTAGGTTTCGTTGAGCAATTTTACGTTTTTTGCCAACTCTTTGCCGTCGGGCAGACCCGAAACCAAAACGCCCGGCTGGTTTTCATCCCGCAGCCCCGA
Organism: Saprospirales bacterium; assembly: GCA_031398055.1. GTDB lineage: Bacteria > Bacteroidota > Bacteroidia > Chitinophagales > Saprospiraceae > M3007. The sequence continues at coordinate 19,596 of JANNMS010000154.1, forward strand.
CCACCGCACCGAACTTTGGTTGGTGTCGGCATCCACGATGCAGGTTTTGTACCCGGCGTGGGCAAAACAGACTGCGAGGTTTTGGGCGATGGTAGATTTGCCGACCCCGCCTTTCAAACTGGTGACTGAAATTATCATTTTTGGACACTGGATTTTGGACTTTGGATGTTGAGATTTTGAGTCCAAAATCCAGTGTCCAAAGTCTAATTTTGATTCGGCGGCGAAGGTAAGTCGTGCAGTTTTTACTGCAAAACTTTTCAACTGCAAAAAGTTTTGACATTTTTACTGCAAGACTGCAAAACATTTTGCAGTCTTGCAGTTTTTTAATAAAACTTTACAAAAAGAGTAGGAGAGTGGCGGGCGACTTTTTTTAAAACCGGATTGCGCTGACCGAAAAGCAGGCTAATTTTCGTTTTCCGCCATTTTCCGGGAAATTTTTGGCAAGGCCATGAAAGAGTAGGGTGGGGCGCGGAAAACCAAAATAATTTGACGGTAATTTTTTTTTCAAAACACAAATACTGCAAAACGTTTTGCAGTATTTGTGTTTTGCAGTCAAAACTGCAAAACGTTTTTTTACTTGGTTTTTTTTATTTGATTTTGGCCGAAGTATTTTTTCGTGAAAAATTGGCTCTTTTGCAAAATCCAAAAAACACGACGGCGACCAATCCAGCCGGTTTTTTGATGAAGGCTTTGCACGAAGATTGGGTCAGCCCGGCGGCCACGAAAAAAGAAAACGAGCGAAAAACTGCCGTCCAAAAAACAACGAACCACGACCGGCTGCGCGAAATTGACCGCCTCCGCGAACGCCTGAAAATTGAAAAAGATCAGGCCAAAAACAATTTGTACGCCCAAATTTTGCCCGATGCAGAACTTTTGGAAAAGGCATTTCAACAGGCAAAAAATGGAGTGGGGGAGGGCATGCGGAGGAAAAATCCTTGCGGTAGTTGGATTTTAAGTAGTCAATACGAAGTTTTCGAGTGTTTGGAAAATGCGGCAGAGCCGCTAAATATTTGTAGCCATCGAACAAGGTTTTTTCAGAGGTGCGGAGCACCGAAATATTCCGGTGCTCCGCACCTCAATTTAGACTTCCCTTGCATTTCTACAAATATTTAGCGGCTCTGCCGCAATTTCATGTACTCGAAAATTTACTTTCAACTACTTAATGCG
>JANNMS010000155.1:0-6196 GCA_031398055.1 Saprospirales bacterium
TATGTGTTTCTATGTGAAAACTCCTCTGTTTTCTATGTGTCATAAATGGTTACGATAAAAAAAGGCTTTCCCCGAAGGGAAAGCCCAAGAATGCATTGATATTCTAAAATTGTATGAAGTCAATCAATAACCCGGATTCTGTTTCAAAACTGCCACGCCTTGACGGTCAATTTGTGTTTGTGGAATCGGATAATACTCGTTTTTGCCCGATTTGAAACGACCACCGCCGATGGAAACCGGCAATTTCGCGCCTTCAAAATCGAGGTAACGGTTCATTTCGGTTTCGGCGATGCCCCAACGAACGAGGTCGAAAAAGCGGTGGCCTTCACCCGAAAGTTCCAATTTGCGTTCCATGCGGACGGCTTTGCGAGCAACGTCGGCATCAGTCCACGGCGTGTTGTACAAGCCGATGACATAATTTGCAGCAGGCGCACCGGCGTTCGAAACCCATTGTGCCGGGTTGGCGGAGCGGGCGCGAACTTGGTTGACGTACTCGCGTGCTTTTTCCAAACCACCGGTTTCGATTTCTGCCTCGGCAGCCATCAAAAGCACGTCGGCAAAACGGATGATGTGCACATTCATCGCAGCGTAGCCACGTGTCCAACCGCTACCATCGGTCAAAGAAGCCTCGTGCGATTTGTAATAAACATACTTTTTCGGAGCGTACGGCCCGGCGTAAGATTGGTCGCGAATCCAGTCATTTCCTGGAAAAATTTTCCAGTCAAGGTATGGAATGCCACGACGGCCAATCGAATGGTCAATCCGTGGGTCGAGTGGGCCAGCATCCGGCGTGAAAGCATCGCCCGAAAGTTTTCCCATATCGCTTGCCACTTCATTTCCAGCATTATTATACGAATTATCGAGCAAAGGCAAACCATTTGCATCGACACGGAAAGAATTTGCCAAATCAAAACTTGGTTGAAAAAAACCGCAGCAATTGCCGGGGCCTTCCGAACCGGTGTTGTACGGCCAGTTCAAAACCAAATCGTAGTTGGCATTTGCCGTCGAACCGGTGTTTGCAGCAGCCTGCACACCAAAAACGGCCTCTTTGTGGTTGTCAAATTCGGCGTTGAAAATCTTGGCATAATCTGCCATCAAGCCATATTTTTCACCTTTTGCGGTCACGCCGTTTGCGATCACATCATCAAAAATGGCTTTTGCCTCGCTGTATTTTTTCTGGAAAAGATAAATTTTAGCGAGGTAAGCACCGGCAGCCCATTTGTTTGCACGACCAATTGCCGACTGGGTGGCAGGCAGGTTTTCCCATGCAGATTTCATGTCGCCCTCAATTTGAGGATAGATTTCAGTCGTGTTCGGCACTTTTACCGCCTCTTCGATGGTCATCGTTTCGAGGACGACGGGCACATTGTTGAAAGATTTTTTCAACTCAAAATAGAAATGCGCCCGCAAAAAATGCGCCTCGGCAGAGATGCGTTTTTTGTCGTCGTCGGTCACGGACGCATCGGTGGTGTTGGTCACCAATTTGAGGACTTGATTGGCGCGAGCGATGCCTTCATAAATATCGCCCCAGCGGTCGGACGGGACGCGGGCCGTCGGGATGAGTTCGAAACGTTGCACCGGATTGATGTCGTTGAAGTCACCGGCGTTCGTGCCTTTGTTGGCCTCGCCACCTTGAATACTGCCGTTTGTCCAGTTGGACGCGCCGGCAAAAAAGTTGTAACGGCCACTCAACATGCCGTAAGTTCCGACCAGCAGACCTTCGATCCCTTTTTTGGTGCTGAGCAAATCTTCGGAAAGTTGCCCGGTCGGGGCAATTTCGAGGAAGCTGTCTTTGCAAGATGGCAACACGAGGCTGACCACCAAGACGAGATTGACCAAAACTAAAAATTTGGTCATATTGAAATATGTCTTTTTCATTTTACTGAAATTTGTTTTAAAACTGAAATTATTTGTGCTAAAATTTCTGAATCAAAATTTTCTGGATTTTAGAATTTTCTAAATTTTTCCAATTTTGAAAATCCTAAAATTCTGGAAATTCTGATTCCGACAGCCTCAAAAACTAAAAAGTAACACCGACGCCAAACATAAAACTGCGCGTCACTGGATAGTTGCCGATGTCAAGACCAAAAGTGGTGTCCACTGCACCGCCAACGCCGGGGTCAAGCCCTTTGTATTTGGAAATCGTGAACACATTATTGGTAGAAACATAAACGCGGGCGCGGCTGAGTTTGCGGTTGAACCATTCTTTTGGCAAGTTGTAAGCCAGCGAAAGGTTTTGCATCCGCAAATACGAACCGTCCTCGACGTACCAAGAATTGGCTTGTGTGTTGGTGCTGAAATTGGAAACATTTTCAAAAATCGGCGTTTCAGCATCCTGATTGGTCGGTGTCCAGCTGTTTTTCACGCGGGACGAATACGATGCCCAAGTGAAAGATGGGTAAAAATCGGTGTACCATTTCGCCATGTTGAAAATCTTGTTGCCCACCGAAGAGAACAAATAAGTTTCCACTTCAAAATTGCCCACCGTTACTTTCAAATTCATACCGCCCGTAAATTTCGGGACCGGGCTGCCCAAATACGTGCGGTCGGCAGCGTCGATTTTGCCGTCAGGGCTGCCTGTCAATTCGCCTTTGTCGTCAAAACCGTTGAGGTCAGCAAATTTGAAACGGCCTGCGCCTGCGCCATCTTGGGTTGGAGAGGCGGCCACATCGGCAGCATCTTTAAAATAACCGGCCACTTGATAGCCATAAAATGCAGAAATGGAATAACCAACTTGGTTGCGGATCGGTGGGGTGCTGAGGCGGTTGGTCGGCGGGCGGGTGTCAAAATATTTAGTGCCCGGCGCGATTTCGACGATTTCGTTTTTCAACCACGAACCGGTCAAAGTGAGTTCGTAACCTGCTTTTGCCACTTTGCCTTTGTTCACCAATTGCAGGTCAATACCTTTGTTCAGCATCGTTCCGATATTGACAGACGGCGCGGCAGCAGAAGTTCCAAGAACATCCGGCAAATCCACGGGGAACAACAAATCACTGGTTTCTTTTTTCCACAAATCCACGATGAGGTCCCATTTCCCATCCAAAAGCAAGGCATCAAAACCAACGTTGGTCGTGGTACTGGTTTCCCATTTTGCATCTGGGTTGCCGATTCGGCTTTTATAAAAACCCGCAAGCGCACTGGTATTTGAGCCGCTGATGTCGTACCCGGCAGCGTCCACGCTGGATCCAAAAAGAGAATATTGATTGTTCGGATCCACGTTGTTTTGGTTGCCCATTTGTCCCCAACCACCGCGGATTTTCAGGTCATCAAGCCAAGAAATATTGTCTGAAAATTCTTCTCCCGTCACGCGCCATGCCGCAGAAAATGCCGGGAAAACGCCAAAACGGGTGGATGCGCCAAAACTGGAAGCACCGTCGCGGCGGATCACACCGGTCAAATAATATTTGTCCGCATAGCCGTAAGTAGCGCGGCCAAACTGCGAATACAAGTTCACGCCTTTAAAATTGACGCTGTTGACCTGTTTGGAACTGACCGTCGAGATATTGATGTAATCGGGATTGGTGCTGAACGGGTTGATACCCGAAGCATCAATTGCACGGCCACTGCCCGAATTGAGGGCTTCGACACCTGCCAAAACATCCAAATCAGACTTTCCAAAAGACTTTTTGTATTTCAAAGTATTGGTAAAAGTCCATCCAAAAAAGGTATTGTAACCTTCGCCGTAGCCAAAACTACCGTTATTTTCGGAGTTTTCATATTGCAAACGGGAGTAGTAAAAATACCGGCCGCTGCCGTACGCACCGCCGATGCTGCTGCGGAAAGTGAAATCTTTCAACAAATCAATTTCAGCATACAGGTTGCCAAACATACCAGTTCCGAAGTTCCGGTCATTGGCTGCACCATCGCGATTGGCCACCGGGTTGCGCGGGTTGTTGAAACCTTTTGCTGCCGTGCCGGCGTATCCGCCAAATTCGTCGTAAACCGGAATAATGGTCGGCATCCGGAAGGCATCCAACACATTGGATTCCGATTCAGCGATACCACGACCGCCGCCGCCGCCGCCCTGTCCGAGGACTTGACGGAAAGTGAACTGTATATTTTCACCAATCCGCACATTTTTGAAAACATCAAATTCGGTGTTCGCCCGGAAAGTGTAGCGTTTGAACGCATTGTTCAACAAAATACCGTCCTGATTTTGGAGGCTTAAACCAAGATAATAGCGGTTATTTTCGGTCGAACCCATGAAACCCAGCGAATGGCGGGTCATTGGTGCATTTCTGGTGATTTCATCCCACCAGTTTGTGCCCGCTTTGTTGGATTTCACCACCTGATAAACTGGGCCAGCAGTGGGGTCAACATTGTATTTAGCCACGTGATCGGCCAAATTTACATTGCCAATCACACCTGCCGCACCGCCGACATTGATATAATCCGGCAAAACCGGGCTGGCTCCTGCGCCGAATTGGTCATGTTTTGGCGTGCCATTTGTGTTTTTGATGGCCGTCCAAATCCAATCGGCGTGCTCCTGCGGGTTCAAAACCTCCGGCGCAGTCCCCGGCGAAGTATAACCGACCAAAGCATCGTACACAACCGTCAATTTTTGTGGCTTTTTCGAGCCTTTTTTGGTCGTGTAAACAATCACTCCGTTTGCAGCCCGCGAACCATAAATGGAAGCAGCGGCGGCATCTTTCAAAACGGTCGTTGTTTCGATGTCGTCAGGTGACAAAAAGTTGGTGCCCCCGACCGGCACACCGTCCACGATATAAAGTGGTTCGTTGCCACCAAAAGCACCAAAACCGCGCACCCGCACGATACTTTCCGTACCGGGTTGGCCATTCGTGATGACCGTCACACCGGAAACGCGGCCCTGCAATTGCTGCTCAACGTTGCCCGTCGGAACGGCCGTCAAATCGCGGCTTTTTACCGTTGCCACCGCGCCCGTTGTTTGTCGGCGCGTTTCGACGGTGTAACCCGTGACGACCAACTCGGTCAAGGATAAATCGGATTCCACCATCGTAAAATTGACGGTAGCATTGCTGCCAGCCGTCACTTCTTGAGTTTGGTAACCCGTAAAACTAACCACCAAAATGGGGTTTGCACTTGTCACCGACAACGAAAAAATCCCGTTGATATCGGTTACAGTACCGTTCGCCGTGCCTTTTTCGGCAACTGTTGCGCCCGGAAGAGAGCCTTGCGCGTCGGTCACCGTTCCGGTGATGCGCCGCGTTTGGGCAAAAGAAGAAGCGGACACAAAAAGCAGGCAAACCAGCCAAACGTGTACGTTCCTCATTGGATGAAGTAAAAATTGCTTCATAAACAGAAAGAATTTGTTTAAATGAAAGAAAAAACTAAAAAATATTGGCTTTTCAAAATTTTTACGAGGAAGGCTTCTTGATATATTGGCTTTTTATTTCCCATTCTCAAAGGTAGCACGAGGCGAGACCTGCTAATTTATCGGGTAGCGGCAAAAAAATATTCATTTCCGACAGTCAGTCGAAAACAAAAGAAAACTATATGACTTGAAAATATGGTTGGGGAGACCGCTATCGAGACAGAACTAAAGTTTTGAATTCGAAAAAATAAATCATGGTCGGTTATTTCTGAACACAAAAAAAGTAGGGTTTTTGCAGGATGTCCGAACGAGTCTCGTCCTAAAAAAGGTTGACCGGTTTTTGAAGAACTCTCCTTCCATGTTGATTCACTTTTGTGGTCAACTTTTTATTAAATAAACATAAGCCCAAGTGGTTTTGGACATGCAACGCCCTGGAATAAGTTTACAGAGCCAATGTAAATTTATGGAAATCAACAGTTTAGCAAAACGGTGCATCGCCCTGATTTTGCAGACCGACCCGGCGGTGATTTTCAAATTGGAAACCGAAATTGCCCAATTTGAAAATCAAAAACGCGACCTCGCAAAAATCTTTCCGATGCCTACCACCTCGGCACGGACAGCGGCAAATCGCGCCTCCACGAAAAAATACGGTTTTAAAAATTGGAGGGCAAAAAATGCTACTGAAGTTTAAGTAGTCAATACAAAGTTTTCGAGTGTTTGGAAAATGCGGCAGAGCCGCTAAATATTTGTAGCCATCGAACCAGGTTTTTTCAGAGGTGCGGAGCACCGAAATATTCCGGTGCTCCGCACCTCAATTTAGACTTCCCTTGCATTTCTACAAATATTTAGCGGCTCTGCCGCAATTTCATGTACTCGAAAATTTACTTTCAACTACTTAATGCG
>JANNMS010000167.1:0-14154 GCA_031398055.1 Saprospirales bacterium
TTTATAGAAATTGAAATGGACATGCACGAGAAATCCCGAAGGGATTTTATGTAAAAACTCGCGCCTGAAAACATAAAATCCCTTCGGGATTTGAGGAAAATGCCCTTGCTCTGAGCTATAAACATAGATTCCCTTCGGGAATGGATTTTAGCGTTTGACCTGTTTATTTTTGGGAAATCCAGAAATACGGCCAATTCATCCATGCCGGAAAAATCGTAAAGCAATAGAATTAGGTTTTATCCAACAAGTTCCGCTTCAATTTTTACAAAATTACTATCTATTTGCCAAATCGGGAAAGTGCCGGAGTGATATAAAATCACCTCGGCACTTAGGTTTCCTCGCTTTAATTTTTCACCAATTTCCCAAAATACAATTTTTCCAACCCTTTCACCCGCACGAAATACTGCCCCGCCGGGCGGTTTTCCAATGAAAAAATCCCTTGTAAATGGTCGTCCCACCGCGAAAGTCGAATGGCAAAAAGCATTTTTCCAGACGCATCAAAAACATCGGCAATGGCATTTTGCTCACCAAAACGGGCTGGAATTTCAATTTTTACAAAGTTTTTGGTCGGGTTGGGCGATATTTTTAGCACCCGGTTTTCGAGCAAAATATTTTCTGTGGAAATAAAAACAGGCACATTTACCGTAAAACTGTACTCGCAAAAATTGCCATCTACCATAAAAATCGTGTAATTCCCTGCTGGCAAATTGGTGAAAACCGAGTCCAAAAACAAGGTGGATTGGTTCAACCCAAAATAAAATGGAGGCACGCCGCCCGTCGGGTGAACCGTAATTTTTCCATCGTTCGTTCCGACTGCCGATGCCGATTGAACGGTCGCGGTCGCGGAAAAACCACTGCACAAAAGTTTGTTGCAAAAATCAAATTTGAGGGTGTCGCCGAAGTCTTGGCCTTTAAATTCCCAAACCAAACCGTCGGAATTATTGATCAAAATGGAACCTTGCATCCCGTCGCTGCCGGTGTCGAACAACCAAAAAACGTAACATTTTTCGGGTTGCAAACACCAGTATTCGTTCAAAAACTGGGCGGTCGGGTCGTAACCACTGCCTGACAAAATGACATTATTTTGATCGTCCGTGATTTGCCAACTCGTTTCCTGCGGTTTGCCGTCGAAACTGAAAATCGCGGTCATCGGAAAACCATTTTGATCTACCTGAAAAGTCGTTTGCTGGTTGTTATTTGACAACAAATCGTCGTTCGGTTGACCGTTGACCGAGATTATTTTTACGGCAAAAACGTGCGCGTTGAAATCCGCGACATTGACCAAAGTTGGAAAATCAAAGGATTGCCCGGTAACCAAATTCAACTTCTTTTTCAAAATTCCGAGCGACGCGCCATCCAAAAACGTCTCGATTTCAAATGAATCAACCTCCTGAAAACCATTGTTTTCAATCGAATATTGGACAAAAACCTCGTCCAAAGTTTTACAGCCTTTCAACAATTTAGCATCCGAAACACTCAAATCACGCGCTGCGCGGTTGCTGATTTTTTTAGAAATTCTGTCATTTTGCGGCTCTTCATCACTTGCAAAAACGGTTTCAACTTCAAAATTGTAGGTTTTCCCGACGGTGCTCAAATCGGCTGTTGCTGTGAAATTGTGCCACTGGGATTCGCCCGGCTGCAATGTGCCGGACAAGGTTTCGGTTTGCCACGCGCCGCCGTCCACCCGAAAACGGACTTGCACATTTGTCTGTGGGTTTTTTCCAAAATTTCGGAAATCAACCCGCACATTTTCGGTTGCTTTCAGCCCACCACCAGATTTTGGAGTGAGAATATCGAAGGCACCGACGTCCACATTTTTGCGGGCGGGGGTGCAAAATTCGATAATTTCCGTGCCGCTCACCTTTGTTCTTTTTACTAAAAGTTGGTTGAAAATATCGTAAAATTCAAAATTGCCATCCCAAGAAACTGGTGATGCGGTGAGTTTTAAAATATAACATTTATTTTCTTCGATACACAAAGTTTGGGGCAAGGAAACGTTTGAGTTGGCTTTTCCGGAGGCGACAAGTTGGTTGGTGGTTTTATTTCTGATTTCCCAAGTCAACTGGCCGGAGGTCGCGGAAGCATTCAAAGACATCGGCGAACCAGCAAAAACACCCACAAATTTTGTGGTCAACGTGTCGGTTGTTTTGTCTTCGTCGGTTTTGCCGTTGGGATTTGCCAAAATAAAAGTCAGGAAATTATTGCCATTTTTCAGCCCGGTCATATTTAAAATCACGGTATCCAATGCCCCCGGCGCCAGATTTCCGCTCCAATTGAAAATCTGTTCGGGGTTCGGGTTGATTTTATATTTTACCTCCAAAGTTTTGAGCGGCACGGCCGAGGCATTTCGGATAATCAAATCAAACGGCAATTCCGACGAACAAGTCAAAGCACCGAGGCTGGCGCGACCCAAAATTGCCGCGTCGTTGCTCGTCAATTTTTTTACAGGCACAGAAATGGAGTCGTTTAAATCGTACTGGTCGAGGTCGTAATCGGTGATAAAATCAAAATTGTAGGTTTTTCCCGGTACAGACATGTCCACCGTGGGCGCAAAAGTGTGGGAAATGCCTTGCCCGACTGGAATATCGCCGGCGATGGTTTCTTTTACCACAAAATTGCCTTGATATTTCATGGTGATTTTCACATTTTTTGCCGCCACCAAACCTTCGTTGAAAATTTGGACGGTGACTTTTTCAGCATTTGTCAAGGTCGGCGAATTGACCGGCGATTCCAAAACCTTCGGGCGGGTGTCAAAAGTGTCGCGGCGAAGTTGAAAAGAGGCCACCCGCGTGCCCCACTCCGCATTTTGCGGCTGGTATTCTCCGGTAAACCAAAACGTGCGGCCATCCACCGGATCGACCGAAAGGTTGGAATAGTCGCCCCAGCGAAAAGTCGAGTGCGATTTTTTGCCATCGGCGAGGGTGTATTCGTCCGAAGCCATCGTGCCGAGCGGGTCGGACGCGCGATGCGCCGTGACCCGCAGGCCGGGAAAAGTTTGTTTGCTCGACACCGAAAATCCGACGCCAATATTTCCCTGCGCATCCTGCGAAATGGTGGACATAAAACGGCTGGTCGTCGCGTCCGGCGCAAAAGTACCTTGTTGAAAAACGCTCCAATTTTGCTCGCTTGGCAATTTTCGAAGTTCGTACCAACGAATTCCAGCAATTCCACCCTCGCCGCCGTTGTTTGAAATATCGGAAACGTGGTTCAAAACGATGGATTCGTAGCCACCAAAATTCCGGTACGGCGCGCGGTACATAATAATATCGTCGAGCGCAGTGATTTTGGTCGCGCCGTTTGGCTGTTCGATACATTCAAAAAGACTGCCGCTCTTGCAAACTGCGGACTCGAAAGGCGCGACTGGGATTTTTTGCGGTCCTTCCCAATGGTTGAGGGCTGGCGTTTGCCAATTGACAAAAATTTTGTAAACCTGTAAATGATCGGGGTCGGAATTGCCCCAACTATCATCGTACATTCTTAAAATATATCCGGGACTCGCGGCAGACGGCTGCGCACCACCTTCCCAATCCACGCCGGTTGCGGGTTGATAATTAATCCCCGAAAACGTGGGCAATTCAAAACGATAAATACCAAAAACATCCTTGCCAGCAAGTAGCGCGGCGCGTTCCAAAGCATAGCCAGATGCTTTGTTGCCGTCTTTAATTTCATTGACGGTTACAAAATAGGCGTTGTGCCAAACGTACAATTTCGGGTAATCCGGAAAACCTTCCGTTTGAAAACGATAACCTTTCCACGCACCGGTCGGGTCGGATGTATTTGAAATGGCAATCAACAATTCGTTGTTTCCAAATCCTTGCATTTCCATAAAAATCCAACGTTCGGCGGCGTGATCATACTGGACAATTGGGTCGCCGATGCTCGAAAAACCAACCTGTGCCCACATTTTTTGGCCTGTGGGGGTATTGTTTAAAGCAAGGTTTCCATTTTTATCCCAAATTTTAATCACCGCTCCGCCGCCCTGATTTGTGGCTTGGACATAATGGTTTTTCCCGATGTCGCCGGTCGGGTCGGGCGGGAAAGCACCCGTTTCACGAAGTCCTTCGACGTTGACGCCAGGGAAAATGGGTGTGCCGCCTCGCTCCGGCGATTGATTTTTTAACAATGGATCGCCATTTTGCGGCAACGCATCATCGTTTACCGTTTTGTTTTTTGCAAAATAATTTTTCTTTTCCCACATTTTTCCCGGTTTTCCGAGTGCCGGGGGAGCAGGCGATGGGTCGGAAAGCGGCGCGATGTTGCCGATAAAATATCCTTCCGAACGTTGGACGGGGTGGGATTTAGAATCGTCGTTGGTATTTTTTTGGCCAAAAATGGCGTTCGCCACGACGAGGCAAAACAGGGCAAGCAGTATTTTTTTCATTTTATAAATTTCAAATTCTCGGAAAAACGAGGGCGAAAAGGTAGGGCAGGGTGGGGCAGATTTTTTTGGAGAAAAATAGAGAGGGAAAGAATTTGCAAAAAAAGAATAGACATTTTTTTAAAAAAATGTCTATTCTAACCTCAGATTGCCTTGCACCAAAAACCATTCGTTCAATAAATTTTCTTTGTTATACCGCAACGGCAAGCCAGTTTTGAAATCGGTTACGCTGCCGCCAGCCTCTTCGACAATGATTTGCGGAGCGGCGGAATCCCATTCCATCGTTGGGCCGAGACGTGGATAAATGTGCGCCCGACCGTCGGCCACTAACATAAATTTCATCGAACTTCCCATGCTAACTGTTTGAGTTTCAATAAATTGAGCGATCCAATCGGCAGTTTCTGCGGAAAGGTGCGAACGGCTGGCGACCAATTTTAAACCAACATCTGAATATGAAAATTGGAGGCAATTGATTTTTTCGACCTCGCCATTTTCAATTTTGAAACTGCCACCGCCATTTTTTTCTGCAAAATAAGTCGTGCCCAAAACGGGCAAATGAACGACTCCCAAAATCACCTCGCCATTTTCAATCAAAGCGATGTGGACAGCAAATTCTCCGTTCCGTTTGATGAATTCTTTCGTGCCGTCGAGCGGGTCGACGCACCAGAATTTTGTCCAATTTTTTCTTTCGGAAAATGGAATGTCGCGGCCTTCTTCCGACAAAACTGGGATTTCGGGAAAATTTTCAGCCAAACCCGCGGCAATCACTTCGTGTGATTTTTTATCGGCCAAAGTCAGAGGGCTGTTGTCGCCTTTTCTTTCGATTTGGATGGCAAAATTTGGGTCGTTGTAAACTTCCATGATCGCGCGGCCAGCGGCTTCGGCGATTTTGACAGTTTTTTTGATGGTCTCGGTCATTTTGAAATGTAAAATTTTTATTGGTAAACAAAAAAACCGTCCCGATGATTCGGGACGGTTTTCAAATATTTTAAAGTCAGATTCTTCGCTGTGCTCAGAATGACAAAAAAACTAAGCACTTTCAAGTGCCGCAGCGCCGCCCACAATTTCACCCAACTCGGTCGTGATGGCTTCTTGCCGCGCTTTGTTGTAGTGGATTTTGAGGTTTTTCAATATTTCTTCGGCGTTTTCGGTCGCTTTGTCCATTGCAGTCATCCGCGCACCGTGCTCCGAAGCATTCGTGTCCAACAAAGTTTTGTGGAACGTGAGTTGCAAAATGCTCGGCACGAGGGATTCCAACAATTTTTCCTGATTCGGTTCAAAAATATAGTCGGCTTTCATTTTCGTTGCGCCGGCAACCACTTCCATTTTCGGGACGGGCAGCCATTGTTGGACTTCGGGAAATGTGGTCGCTGCGTTTTTGAAACGACCATAAACAATGTCGATGGCATCGAATTGGCCGCTTGAAAATTCGTCCATCAATTTTTTCGAAACTTGGCCCACATTTTCAAAGGCCAAATTGTCAAAAAGCAAAATGTGGTCGGTGTTGAATTTCAAATTCGTGTACCGACGGCGAAAAAAATCGAACCCTTTTTTTCCGATAAAAAGCATCGTGACCTGCCCCTCAGCCAATTGTTTGGCGTATTTATTGGCAATCAAAATCGCCGCTTCTTTATTGATATTGGTATTGAACGCGCCGCACAAACCGCGATTGGAAGTTACGACGACAACCAACGCGTTTTTCACCTCGCGCGCCGTGCCGAAACTCGTCGAAGCATCGCCATCAAGATTTGACAAAATATTGGACAAAATCCGGTCGAGCCGATTGGAATACGGGCGCATTGCCACGATGGCATTTTGCGCTTTCCGCAATTTTGCAGCCGAAACCATTTTCATGGCTTTCGTTATTTGCTGCGTCGAAATCACCGATTTGATGCGTTCGCGTACTTCTTTTAAACCACCAGCCATAATTTTTTAACGATGAACTATGAACGATAAACTATGAACTTTTTAAGTGCTAAACTATAAATCTATAAACGATAACTTTTTGACACACCAGCACGGTGTTCATAGTTTATCGTTCATAGTTCATAGTTAAGATTTGTACTGTCCTGCCAAGTCAGCCGCCAAAGCCTTCACTTTTTCGAGGCTGGCATTTTCGAGTTTGCCTTTGCGGAATTCTTCCAAAACATCGGGCAAACGTTTTTCCATGCGTTCGAGGAAAAGGTCTTCGAACTCGCGGACTTTATTGACCGGGACATTTCTGAGCAAATTGTTGGTGCCGAGATAAATCATGGCCACCTGTTTTTCAACCGTCACCGGAGAGTATTGGGCTTGTTTCAAAATTTCCACGTTGCGTGCGCCTTTTGCCAAAACGGCTTGGGTGGTTGCATCCAAGTCAGATCCAAATTTTGAAAATGCTTCCAATTCGCGGTATTGGGCTTGGTCGAGTTTCAATGTGCCAGCGATTTTTTTCATGGACTTGATTTGCGCGTTGCCTCCGACGCGGCTCACGGAAATACCCACGTTGATTGCCGGGCGGACACCGGCGTTGAACAAGTTGGATTCCAAAAATATCTGGCCGTCGGTAATCGAAATAACGTTCGTTGGAATATATGCCGAAACGTCGCCTGCTTGTGTTTCGATGATCGGAAGGGCAGTCAATGAACCGCCACCTTTTACCAACCCTGCCGATTTCAAAGAATCGGGCAAGTCATTCATTTGATTGGCGATTTCGTTGTTGTTGATGATTTTCGCAGCACGTTCGAGCAAGCGGGAGTGCAAATAAAACACGTCGCCCGGATATGCCTCACGACCCGGCGGGCGGCGCAACAACAATGAAACTTCACGGTAAGCCACCGCCTGTTTCGACAAATCATCATAAACAATCAATGCAGGACGACCCGTGTCGCGGAAAAATTCGCCAATCGCCGCACCCGCAAAAGGCGCGTAAAATTGGAGTGGGGCAGGGTCGGAAGCCGAAGCTGAAACGATAACCGTGTAAGCCATCGCACCATATTCTTCCAAAACGCGGGCAACATTGGCCACCGTCGAAGCCTTTTGGCCGGACGCAACGTAAATGCAGAACACAGGTTCGCCGCGGTCGTAAAATTCTTTTTGATTGATAATCGTATCAATTGCGATGGCCGTTTTGCCAACTTGCCGGTCGCCAATGATCAATTCACGTTGGCCGCGACCGATTGGAATCATTGCATCAATGGCTTTTACACCAGTTTGCAACGGCTCGTTCACCGGTTGGCGATAAATAACGCCGGGTGCTTTTCGCTCGATCGGCATTTCATATTTGACGCCAGAAATTGGGCCTTTTCCGTCGATCGGTTGGCCGAGTGTGTTCACAACGCGACCGACCATGCCTTCGCCGACAGCAATCGAAGCGATTTTCCCGGTGCGTTTTACCACCGAACCTTCGCGGATACCTTCGGGCGAACCCATCAAAACGACCCCGACGTTGTCTTCTTCGAGGTTCAAAACGATGGCCAAAACGCCGTTCGCAAATTCAACCAACTCGCCCGATTGGGCATTGTTCAGGCCATAAACGCGTGCGATACCGTCACCAACCTGCAAAACCTTTCCGGTTTCTTCGAGTTGGGTGGCCATTTCGGCACCAGCCAATTGTTGTTTCAATATCGCGGAGATTTCTTCCGGTCTTACGTCTGCCATTTTATTTTTAGTTTAAAATTCTTTGATATAAAGGTTTTTTGAAAATTCGGATTTCAATTGGTCGAGTTTGTGGAGGACACTCGCGTCGTACCGTTTGTTGTCAAATTCGAGGACGAAACCACCCAAAAGTTTGGGGTCGATCACCGTTTCGATTTGCAAGTTTTCTTGGGCGATGCTGCTGGACTTAATTTTGCTTTTGATGGAATCCAAAACATCAGTAGGCATCTCGGTGGCGGAAAAAACTTTGACCACCGTGATTTTTTTGTACCGATTGTATTGTACACCAAATTCAGTGGCAATCTCCGGCGTAAACGGTTCGCGCCCTTTGTTGATGAGCAAATGCAAATACGCCATTGTCAAGTCACTGACTCTGCCTTTAAAAATGGCATCCACGATGGCAATTTTTTTATCCGAAAGGATAATCGGGCTGCGCATCATCAGTGCAAGTTCGCGGTGTTTCAGTGCGGCACTCAAAACCGCCATGTCGGCATGGACATTTTCCAATGACCCGCGTTCAACGGCTAAATCCAACAAGGATTTCGCGTATCGGGTGGCTATTCTTGCTACGGACATATTCTGTTGGTTATTGGTTATTTGTTATTGGGGAATTGGTTATTTGGGTAAAGACCAATAACTAATTCTCCAATAATTAGTAACTAATTAAGGTGGATTTGGCTCGCCAAAGTTTTTGCAAAATTGACTTGCTCGCCATTGTTGGCGAGTTCTTTCCGCATGACTTTTTCGGCAATTTCAATCGCCATTTGACCGGCCTGATTTTTCATATCAATCAAAGCTGCCTGTTTCAGGTTTTCGATGTCCTGAGATGCGCTTTCCACTTTTCTTTTGTATTCGCCGTGCGCCCGTTCTTTGGCTTCCGCGATAATTTCCTCTTTGGCTTCCTTGGCTTCTTTCAAAATCGCGCTGCGTTCCTCGCGTGCCTGCCGCAACAATTCTTCATTTTCCGATTTCAAAGTTGCCATTTCCGCACGTGCTTTTTTGGCCTCGTCGAGGGCAGATTGGATATCAACTTCGCGTTTTTTCAAACCTTCGGCAATGGGTTTGAAAGCCACTTTCGACATGATAAACCAAAAAATACCGAAAATAATAATCGTCCAGAGCAACAGCCCCGGGTCTGGTTTGATAACTGAAAAATCTCCGAGAAACAACATTATTTTAGTTATTAGTTATTAGTTATTAGGGAATTGGTTATTGGGTAATTGGCAGCGACCAATAACTAATTCCCCAATAACCAATCAACCAAAATCGAGTGGCAGAACGAACCAACCGTTGCTCACGCCACCCGAAAATTGTTCTTATTGCACACCGGGTGCGGCAACGAAAAACGACAAGACCATCGCAACCAAGGCAGCGCCCTCAACGAGAGCGGCTGTCAAAATCATGTTTGCGCGGATGTCGCCGATCGCTTCCGGTTGGCGGGCAATGGCTTCAACGGCCTTGCCACCGATTGTTCCGACACCGATTCCGGCACCGATTGCGGCCAAACCTGCTCCAATTGCTGCGTACATAATACTTTAAATTTATAGTTTAAAAAATAAGAGTCGTTTGGAGGTCGAAATTTATTTCGACCAAGTTGAGGTACGAAATAAATTTCGACCTCCAATCAATGATGGTCGCCGTGCGGTTCTTCCAAAGCCATTCCAATATAAGTTGCCGACAACATCGTAAAAATAAACGCCTGCAAAAACGCCACCAGCAACTCCAAAGCCATCATAAAAAGTGTCAACGGCACTGCCGCCAAAACACCCGAATATGCCCCGACCGGGTTCGCGCCCGCCTTTCCAAAAATGAAAATCAAACTGACAAAACACGCTATCACGATGTGCCCAGCGGTGATGTTCGCAAAAAGCCGCAGCAACAAAGTGAACGGTTTCAAAAACAAACCGAGAATCTCAACCGGCGTCAAAATCAGCACTTTCAAAACCGCAGGAATGCCCGGCATCCACAAGGTGTGCTCCCAAAAATGTTTGTTGGAACTGCCCAAAGTCAAAGCAAAAGTGATAAGTGCCATGACAATCGTCACCGAAATATTGCCCGTGACGTTCGCGCTGCCGGGAAAAAACGGGATTTGCCCAATCAAATTCAAACCCAAAATGAAGAAAAATGCCGACAACAAATAAGGCATGTATTTTTCGTATTTCGGCCCGATGGATGGTTTGGCCACGTCGTCGCGAATGAAAGTGACGAGCGGTTCGAGAAAACTTTGCAAACCTTTTGGAGCCATGCCCTCGCGTTTTTTGTAAGCACGAGCAGCAGAACGGAAGGCCAAAAACAAAATCAAACACGTCAGCAACATCGTAAAAACGTTGCGCGTGATGGAATAATCATAAAAACTCGTCGTGCCGCCGCCCATCAATCCACCGTCCCAAGTCGTTTTTTTATCGCAGCGAAATTCTTTGCCATCATGTTTTGCATAAAAAACTTCGACCTCTTTTCCGCTCGCCGATTTCTCTTTTTTCGTCGTAAAACCTTGAATTTCAACACCTTCTTTCGGAAACCCAGGGTCAGTCACCCGCAAAACCGAACCGCCTTTCATCACATAATTTTTGTACGACATTTCACCGTCGCCATGATGGTGCGGGTGAAAAACCGAGGACATCGTGGTCGTCAAACCTTCGCCCGGAGCGTACAAAAAACAAGGAAGTGGGAAATTTAGATAAATCGGGCTGCCCCAAATTTCTATCGTGTTGGCATCCGAAATGTGGTGGATGGCCGTTTCGCCGGCGTTGTATTCTTCGGCAGGTGCTTCGGTTGTTGGATTTTGTGCGTTGCCATGTTGTGCAAAGGCCAATGCCGCACAAAAAACACACAAAATCAGCGTCGTCGTAATTTTTTTGGATGCCATGAATTTATTTTTCAAGTCCTCTTTTTCGATTTCGGCGGCAAAAGTAGCAAGAGGTTTCGTGAATAAAAAACCCAAAAAAAAGTTTTTCCGAAAATAATTGGGTGCGGTGGTTTTTTAGAACGGCTCCACAGAATTAAATTTCGGAGAAAAAAATTTGTCGGTTTCGGTTAAAATTTTTAGTGGGCTATCTTTGCCACCCAATTTTTCAAAATTTCAGGTTTGGAAATTTTGAATTTTTCAAAAACCTGAATTTCTCCACACCTATATATATAGGTATAAACTCGAACAAAAATCACAATTTCTAAAAAATGAAAGTCGCAGTTGTCGGTGCCACCGGATTGGTCGGCACAAAAATGTTGCAAGTTTTGGAAGAACGGAATTTCCCGGTGACCAAACTTTTCCCTGTCGCTTCGGCGCGTTCGGTGGGCAAAAAAGTAAAATTCCGGGGCAAAAAAGTCGCCGTCATTGGCATGGAAGATTGTATCGCCAAAAAACCGCAGGTCGCTATTTTTTCGGCAGGCGGCTCGACGAGTTTGGAATGGGCTCCAAAATTTGCGGAAGCGGGAATTTTTGTTATCGACAATTCCAGCGCGTGGCGGATGGATCCGACCAAAAAACTGGTCGTCCCGGAAGTCAACGCGGGCGTTTTGACCAAAAATGATAAAATTATCGCCAATCCAAATTGCTCGACCATCCAAATGGTGGTGGCTTTGAAACCGCTCCACGATATTTTTAAAATAAAAAGAATCGTCGTTTCGACGTACCAATCTGTCACCGGAACGGGCGTGAAAGCCGTCGAACAATTGACAAACGAGCGGAAAGGCAAGCCCGGTGCGATGGCCTATCCCTACCAAATTGACCTGAATGTGTTGCCGCACATCGATTCTTTTTTGGAAAATGGCTACACAAAAGAGGAAATGAAAATGGTCAACGAAACCAAAAAAATCATGGGCGACGATTCGATTCGCGTCACGGCAACAACCGTTCGCGTCCCGGTGATGGGCGGTCATTCGGAAGCCGTGAACGTGGAATTTGAAAAAGATTTTGACCTGAAAAACGTCCGCGAAATTTTGGAAAACGCCCCCGGCGTGGTCGTCGTGGACGATGTTGCCAACCTGAAATACCCGATGCCGCTCGACGCGCACGACAAGGATGAAGTTTTTGTCGGTCGCCTGCGCCGCGACGAATCGCAACCGAACACCTTAAATATGTGGGTCGTTTCCGATAATTTGAGAAAAGGCGCGGCCACGAATGCGGTTCAAATTGCGGAGTATTTGGTTGAAAAAGGGATTTTGAAATTGAAAAAGTAAACCTTTGAAAAAGCCCCGCCCGACCAAAAAATCAGTCGAGCGAGGCGCAAAACCCATTATTTACCGATTAGTTTGGAAGGTCGAAGTGGGCTTTCACGGCTTCGTAGTTTTGCCAATCAACCGGGGCGTTTTTGCCATCGGCACTCACTGCGACGATGCGGATTTTTCCCTCAGGCTTGCTCAAAATTCCATCGTTCGAGTCATCAAAAAGCGTCACTTTGCCCGGCTCGACAGAAAAATAATACGATTCCGTGAATGTTTGAGCACTAATTGTCAAAGGCAAAGCATGCCAAACTGTGTTGTTTTGGTATTTCAAATACACCATGACGAGGCCTTTTTCAGCAATTTCGGGCGTGATTTTAGGGAAATCCAGGGTCGCGTAGGCTCGATAAGTGTTGATATCAATCCACTGAAATTTAGAAATGCTTTGTTCCTCGGCCTTCACATTGGCATTGCCGTCTTTGCCATCGGTGCCGGGCAAGCCCGTTTCGCCATCTTTGGCGGTACAATTTGAGAAAAGAACGGCCACGAAAGCCATCAAAAAGATTTTAAAAATGAGTTTTTTCATTGAAAAAATGAGTTTTAAAATTTTGAAAAATGAGTTGAGTATCCCCAGCGTGCAACCGAACGGCTGCTCGAAAAAGGATTTTTTTAAAATAAATTGACTGGGAAAGAGACGTTTTTCGAGATTTAAAAATTGGATTTTCTCCAAATCCTAAAATTCGTAACCCGCGTAAAGTTGGAAGGAAGCGGCAGGGATTTTAAATCCATCTTCTGTTTCCAAAAGCGACGAAGCATGTAGCCGCGTGCCAATCGTAAAATGGTTGTCAACCAAAAAACCGAGGTCTGCACCGTAATTCAGGCCAAATGCTTTGGTCGAAAGACCAGAATATTTCAAATCATCGGCCAAATCGCCCGTGATTTTCAAAAAATTGAGGCCAAACATGCCTTCTAAAACGAACCGGTTTTTGCCCTCTGAATCCAATGGGATTTCCATGCCAGAGGCCACGTCGAACAGAATTTGGTTATATTTTCCACTGAAAACATAAACCAAAACGCCATCAGAAACGCTCAAATCGTAAGGCGTGGACTGAAAACCGAGGCCAAAACCTGCCGAGAAATTGTTCGGCAAATTTCTCACTCGAAATCGCAGTTCGCCGCCAAAACCAGAGCGTGCTCCCGACAATTTATCGCCAATTTGCTGTTCCTCCCGAAAATCAAAAACCGGAATTTGGTAAACCGCATTGAAACCGAAAGCCATTTTTTGATTTTTCGGCGTCGGTATTTTTAAATCTGCGGATGATTTTTTGGGCTGTTCCAAGTTGCCAAACAACTCTTTTGAGCCATTTTCATAAACAATTTGAAAGATTTCGGCCTTCGCCAGCGTCCGCGTCGGGCCGGTTTGGTTTTCCCAGGATTTGTATTTGACTTCGGTGTCCAGCACTTCGACCACCTTAGTTTTGAGGTCTTCGCCCGATTTCAAGGTGATGAAATCTTGGGCATTCATGCTTGCCGCCAAAAGCAAACAAGATAAAAAACAAAGAATTTTCATTTTAAACTGATGTAAAAATTTATAAAAAATGGGTGAAATATTTTGGACAAAACCCGCCTCACCTCGACCCGGCCGGCATCGTGGAAAGTTGACTTTTGAGCAAAATCGCATGGAATTGACAATGACCAAAGACGAATGGCTAATTTTTTCCAGTTGGATTGGTCATTGACTATTGTTTTTTTTTGGGAAGGTTTTTTTAAGAAGTATCCCGACGGCAGGTCAAACGCATTAAAATCCATTCCCGAAGGGAATCTATGTTTATAGAAATTGAAATGGACATGCACGAGAAATCACGAAGGGATTTTATGTAAAAACTCGCGCCTGAAAACATAAAATCCCTTCGGGATTTGAGGAAAATGCCCTTGCTCTGAGCTATAAACATAGATTCCCTTCGGGAATGGATTTTAATGCG
>JANNMS010000268.1:0-25342 GCA_031398055.1 Saprospirales bacterium
CTCCAATTCCCCAGTAACCAATTTCCCAATAACTATTTAGAAATTCGGGCAATAAACGCCGCGACGTTCTGGGCCGCAGATTTTATAAACCAAAGAAAATTCAAACGCGCCATTGCCATTCGTGGCCGGGAAAAGGCTCGAAGTGTTCACGTCGTAAGAAAATCCAATGGTAAATTGTTCGTAATCAAAACGGGTCGAGAGGATGAAAGCATCCATCAATTTTCCGTCGTTGAGTTTGTTGGAAATCCGCGCCCAGCCGCCGATTTGGAAGGCTTGGTGGTAGCGACGGCTGTTGCCCAACAAAAATTTGAACGAGTTGCCCACATTCAATTGGAAAGATGGGCCTTGGAAAAAAGTAACGACGCCGGGCACGAGACCCATTTTTTGGGCAACCATAAATTCGCCGCCTGCATGGAACGTAAATTTGGAATAAAGTGGAATGTAATCTTTGTTGCCAAAAGATTGGTTGGCGCGGTTCAGGTGGCTGAACGAAGTGCCAAAATAGAAGTTTTTGTCTTCATCCAAAACGGAAAACCAGAGCGCACCTGCCGAAATATCCAAAAACAAGAAATTCGGGTCGTCAATAACATCACCTGCCCGGTTTGGGTCATAACCGCCGTTGCCATCGTGTTGGCTGCCCCATTGCAATGCGGCAGAGTTGATGCTGCGCTGCGAAACACCTACGTCTGCTCCAAGCGAGAGGTAGTGGGCTTTGCGACGGTAACCGCCCATTTTTTTGGCATACGAACCAGAAAGCCGTGCTTGCAGGGTTGCAAATTCCGAAGAGCCTGCTTTGTCGCCCCACAAAGTGCCGCCAATCCCAAAATAATCGTACCGACCGACCGGGATTTTTTGGTCGTAAGATGCCGAATAAGTATTGTAAGCGTTTTGTTTTAGGATGGAAGCCCACTGATTGCGGTAATTTCCGACAATTCTGTGGTTGCAATTCATCACCCCGGTCATCGCAGGGTTGAGGTTCAACGGACTTTGGTAGAATTGAGAAAAATGGATGTCCTGCGCAAAAAGGCCAGTCGTCATTAGAAAAGCGGCCAGCAGGGGAAGAATTCGTACAAGAATTTTCATAAATAAACTGTGTATAATTGTTTGAGAAAACCGGAGTGTTTACAAAATTGGGAAGGTTCAGCAGGTCGAGAAAATTTAGAAGGTTTAGAAATTTATCTTCTGGACTTTCTCGGAGCGAACAAAATTACGTTGCGCTTCAAAACCACCCTAACTATTTTTGTTAAAGTGGGCGAAAGTAGGTTTTCCACGTTCTGGGAGGGACATTTTTTGGGAAGAAATTTTTTTGTTCTTTCAATTTGCGACAAAACGCAGGCTTTTTTGGGCTTATTTTGAACGACCTGTTAAGTTAACGTGGGAAAGACTCTCTTTTTTTTAAAATCGCTGCACGGCGTTTTTTCCAATTTTTGATCATAAATTTATCAAAACTTCCGTTGCAACCGCTTTTTCGGCAATCGGTCGAAAAAAAATCACATCCCCTCAATTTCCGGCTGGCGATATTTTAGCCAGAATTTTTGCAAAATTTTCAGTTCGTACGGAAATGAAAAAACATTAAATCGGTAGCGCAAATTCGACAGCGCGGCCATCATTTTTTTCTGCAAATCCGAAAGTTTCAAATCGGAAATTGTGGGGTACCGGGCGTTCAAAACCGTCTCGAAATTTTGGATGCGGCGCACCATTTTTGGCGTCAGCCAGGGGGTCAGCGGGTTGCGGCGCAGGTCGAAACTTTCCCACTGCGGCGAAATCCAGTCTTCCAATTTTTCGGGAAATTTGAACCCCGCACGTTTGATTTTTTCATATAAATCCGAGCCCTCGGTCGGCACTGGCGAATAAACGTAGATGATGATTTCGGTCGCCGGGTTGATTTTTTTTATCTTTTTTATAAATAAAATGTCTTCCTCGATTTGCTGCCAAACCTGCGCCTCGGACTCGCCGGGCATCCCCAAAACGAAGGAATATTCGGGGATGATGTCAAATTTTCGCATCCGCTCGGCGAACCGGGCGATTTGCGCGCCGGTCTGTTTTCCACCCTTGTCCATTTGTTTTAAAATGTTGTCGTTGCCAGTTTCTGCGCCGTAAAAAATCATCCGGCAACCGCTGCGGCGCATCAATTCGAGGGTCTCGTCGGAGAATTGGTCAACGGTGTCGATGCGCCCCTCGCCCCACCAGTTCATGTTTTGGCCGAGCATCAAATTTGAAAATTCTTTGACCCGTTTTTCGCTGACAAAGAAGTTGTTGTCGTGAAATTCGATGCTGTCTGCGCCCCATTTTTCCTTGACATATTTCACGTCCTCAAAAATATTTTGGGCAGATTTTCCGCGCCAGCGGGCTTCGTAAATCGGCACGACGGCACAAAACGAACATTTGAACGGGCAGCCCATCGAGGCATGGTAGGCCAGCGTTTTTTTGCCCAAAAAAGTCTTCGGCAGGTATTTTTGGATGGGGTAAAATTGGTTCAAAAAATCGAACGGCAGCGTCGGCAGGGCATCTTGGTCGAGCAAATGTTCCTTGCTGTTTTTGATGACTACGCCTTCGGGCGTTCGCCAAACGAGGTTTTGGATAAATTCAAACGGCTGGTTTTTTTCCAAAGCATCCAACAAATTTGGAAAACAAACATCGCCGGGGCCATAAATTGCAAAATCAACATAGCCGCTTTCCATCACGACTTGAAATTGGTTGGAGGCAAAATATCCGCCCCAAATCGTCTTGATTTCTGGAAAATCAGTGCGGATTTTTTTTGAAATCGGGATGGCTTGTTTGAGTTGCGGACCGGGCATCACGGTGCATCCGAAATAGCCAAACTCGCCCGTTTTCAGATAATTTTCGATTTTCAACCACGGGTCGCGTTCGAGATTTCCGTCCACAAAAACAAACTCGTGGCGGCCAAAAATGGACGCGCCGACCTGCAAAATGCTGTTCGGCATCCGGTATTTTGAGTTGCAACTGCGCGGGTTGAAAAGGATGACTTTTTTGTTGGACATTGGATTTTGGACTTCAAAAATTTGGGCAACGAAGGTAAACGTTCTTTTTCCCAAAATCGAAACGCGGTTTGCTGGCCGGGTTTGTTTTTGACTTGAAATGGCAATTTTTGTCTTCATTTGCTGGGCTGCCCAACCGAAAAGACATTTTTTGAAAAATGCCTTTTCTATTTTCAACTCAATAAAAATTTAAAGAAATGGATTGGCTGATTGTCTCAATTTTTATCATCGGTTATCTTTTGATAACTTTTGAAAACTCTATCCATCTGAACAAAGCCGCGCCCGCACTTTTGGCCGGGGTTTTATGTTGGACAGCGTTGATTTTAAATAGTGAGAACCATCAAGAAGTTGACGGTCAATTAATGGAACATTTGGCCGAGATATCGGGGATAGTATTTTTCTTATTGGGTGCCATGGTTATTGTTGAATTGATAGACGCGCACGATGGTTTTGATAATGTTTCTGCGATAATTAGAACAACAAACCGTACTAAATTGATAGTGATGGTAAGTTTATTGACTTTTTTTCTATCCGCTATTTTGGATAACCTGACAACTACAATTGTTATGATTTCTTTGTTGAGAAAATTGGTGGGCAATCGTGAATTAAAATTATTAATTGCAGGCTTAATTGTGATTGCTGCAAATGCCGGAGGGGCGTGGTCGCCGATTGGTGATGTGACTACCACAATGCTTTGGATTGGTGGTCAGATTACGGCTTTTAACATTATAAAAACACTTATTTTGCCGAGTTTGGTGTGCCTTTTTGTGCCGATGTTGATAGTTATTAAAATGGCAAAAGGCGAGGTTTTGCCGCCAGAAATTGATGTTTCTGAAAGTTCTAATTCTACTGAATTAGATAAGAAATTGGTATTGGGAATTGGTTTGGGCTGCCTGCTTTTTGTCCCGGTTTTTAAGACGCTCACACATTTGCCGCCATTTATGGGAATGCTTTTTGGGCTGGGCGTGATGTGGGTTTTGACCGAAATTATTCACCACAAAAAAGACGAATCGGACAAGGAAAAACTGTCCGTTTTGTATGCTTTGCAAAAGGCGGACACGCCGAGTATTTTGTTTTTTCTGGGGATTTTGTTGGCAGTTTCTGCTTTGCAAACTTCCGGTTTGTTATCTCAATTAGCGGGTTGGTTGGATACAAAAATACCGGACACCAATATTTTAATCTTGTCAATTGGCATTTTATCGGCTGTTGTGGATAACGTTCCGTTGGTGGCGGCTACACAAAATATGTACCCGTTGACTCAATACGGAACTGACCATTTTTTCTGGGAATTTATTGCCTACGCAACCGGAACGGGCGGAAGTATTTTGATAATTGGCTCCGCGGCAGGCGTTGCGGCGATGGGTTTGGAGAAAATTGATTTTTTCTGGTATGTAAAACGGCTGTCGTGGCTGGCGTTGGCGGGGTATTTTGCGGGGGCGGTGGTTTATATTTTACAGTTTAATTTGTTGAAATAAATTTATTCTTGATTGGCAAATAACAAGTTGGGAGTATTTTATCAGATTGGGTTTTTCACGGATGTTTTGTGGCGGATTGAGTTTTGAGAAATGAAAAGGAGCAACTTTTGACGGTTGTCCCTTTTCGTGTGCCTTATCGAATTATTGAAAATTTGGCCGTTTTTATGGGCTTGTTTTCCCTAAAAATTTCAACGAAATAAATTCCGGGCAACAAGTTGGAGACATTCAAACTCAGGTTTTTGACAAAAAAATCGAGCGGCATTTCCCGAATGACTTTCCCGGACACATCCAAAACCTTTAATTTCAGTTCGTTTGAAAAAGGCAAATTTTTCAGTTCGATATTGATTTGGTTAGTGGCTGGGTTTGGGAAAACGCGTAATTCCAAACCCACATTTTTGGGTTGAAAAACGCCCACCGGAGTAATCAACGAATCACATGGGCTGCCGTCCCAATCTTTCAAGGCATACCATGGGTTGTTGGGAATCGAAAAAGAATTGAAAAATGGGAGCCGGACGTGGTGTTGCTGCACTTTGCAGGCCAAACCGGCCAAATCGGGCTGGGAAATCACATGAAGATAATGGGACTCAACATTTGGAACAGTGATATAAATCTTTTTGTCCGGGGCGAGGGACATCATAAAAAAACGGGTTGGCAGGTCTACATTCATCCATTTGTCCATAAAACCATCATAAGTTGCCACCAAAATGGCCGATTTTTCAATATCCGCTGCCTGCAAATCATACTGATAAATCCTGTCCCAAACTGCAACATATAAATAACGCGAACTGGGCGCAAATGCCAAGCCGCCCGGATTTGGCAAAGAGTCCATTTGGATTTGCAAATGATTGCTCAACAAACCGGAACATCTGTTAAAGTGGTAAATATCGAGTGAAGACGTAAACTCTGCGGTTGCATTATATTTTGCAAACCATTTTCCATTGGGCGAATAGGATGATTGACCCAAACTTGTTTTTACAGGAAAACCAATTCGTTGTTCTCCGTGAAGTTTTGCGCCAGAGGGATCCACCAAAATCCTAAAAAAACGATTAGAATTGTCTTCGTTCACCAACATCCACCAATCACGACCATTTCCATGTCGAACGGTTGCCATTTGCCCCATTTCAAGGGTGTCAAAAATTAATTTTTCGTCTCTGATAGTCACTTTCAGTTCGTCACTCGTGGCATCCTTGACCACTTCATTGTATGAAACATATCTTCCCGAAGCATCCAATGCCATAAAGGTTGGATTGAGCCATTTAAAAAAATCAAGAAAAATAAATGCAGCCCTGTTTCCAGAGTTGTCGAGCGGCAAAATAGTGGCACAGTGGGCGCAAGGGAATACTTCATCGTATTTTGCAGGAAACAACGCTCCGTTTTCAATGATTTTATCATTTTTATCATAAATGTTTATCCCTTCTGAATAAAGAAACAAATTGCCAGTAGAATCCGACAAACTTGTATTTGTAAAGTCCATGGTTCTTTTTGACAAATGTCTAAAATCATTGATTTCAAAAGTGTCGTTTTCGAAGTGCATTTGAAAAAACCCGTAGTCGATTGTATCGCAAAGTTGACAGACAGTACCAAAAATCCAATTATCGCCTTGTTTTTGCCCAAAAAGGTTTAGGGATTGAAACATTATCAGTACTATGGACAACACTGCCCAATTGGTATTTTTCATTGTTTTATTGTTTTACAAACAAGTAAAGGCATGGTGAAATCACCACGCCTTTACTCGAATTTGGTTATTAAATTATTTGAAAATTACCAATTTGGATTGGCCAGCCACCCTGCCCGATTCCCAAACTTTTACAAAATAAATGCCCGGGGCAAGCGAATTCAATTGCAAAGTTTTTTCAGTTGAATTTGAATCTATTTTAAATGAAGATATTTGGATTCCATGAATGGAATTGATGCTGACGCTGCCATTTTCAATTGATTTTGACCATTGAATTTTCACATTTTCCCCGCCTGACGGATTGGGGATTATTTTAAAAACAAGGCTTCCTTCGTCAAAAACCGAGGTTCTTTCCTCAACTGGCAACCAGCAGTCGTCGTTGTATTCGAAAATCGTGTTTTCGGAGAGTTGCCGGATTGCCCGTGCTTTGAGAACCGGATACCCGCCTTCAAAAGCACATTGTTCTGCGATGTGCTGGACAACCTCTTTTTGGGTTTGCGTCAAAGTAAAATTGCCCTGTAAAAAATCGCGCAGTTCGATATCGTTCAAAAGAAATTCGTTTTCTTGGTAAACAGAATTCTTTGGGAGGGCATCGTTTTGGTCAATCAAATCATTGGCTTGAATGACTCGTTCGGCTTGAATTTGAGTTTGCAAATTTGAGTATTGCTGCAACAAAGGCAAAACGAGGCCAATCAAGGTCGTTTTTTGTCCAGCCAATGAAATGCTGTCTTCCCCAGTTGAATTTTGCAACAAAATTTCAAGTGCGTTCAAATCCTCATGATAACCGGACAAACTGATTTCGAGGTTTTGCAAAAGCATGGCATTGGTTGGAGAGGCATGGTAGGCGTTTTTGATTGCCATCTTCATTTCTTGAAATGCCCCAATTTCACTGTTTGCGGCATTTTCATAAAATGCCGCCACGTCCTCATCCTGTGCAACCAAATCTGGGACATTGACTAATTTTTCAAAAAGATATTGTTGGCGCATCCAGCGCGTTCCGTTTTCTGCCAAAGTCGAACCCGCTGGCAGGTTTGCGCTATTTCTGTCTGTGTTTGATATTGAAGTGAATGCTTCCCATGGGTCATTTGGAGCAATTGAGATAGGGTCTTGGCCACAAAAAGAAGTTGAACTGTTGTTGCACGCAGGATCCGAGCCCAAAATCGAAAACCAAGTCATGCCAGAAAAACTTACTGGCGGATTGCCGATATCTACAAAAATTTTGTCCCATTGATTAGGCAAAAGTGCAGGTTCTACCTTAAAACGATTAGTTGCTGCAACATCAGGCGGAAGGCTACCCACATAATATGCATCTCGCCACAAGCAATTCGCGTTTGCCCAAGTATTGCCATGATTGAATTGGTCACCGATGTCGCTGTTGCCTGCCAATACCAAGCCCTCCAAATGTTCTCCAAATTGGGAGTTCCAAACTGGTATGTCCAAGTCCAATGCTTGAATTGCAAGCCCTCTGTGGGTTTCATTCAAGTCATTGCAACACAGTAAAACATTGTTCGAAAATGTGATGTCAATCGCTTCTGATCCTCCGGTAGTATATACCCCAGAACCCACAATCTTGTTTTCAACAAATTGCCAGCCTGCTGCACCTTGAATGAGAATGCCATCGTTCAAATCGCCAGTTACCTCGTTTCCCTTTACCAAACCGATTCCATTTGGATGGTCAACCCAAATTCCCTCCGAATGATGAATTGGGGTTACTGGGTTCTTTTCAATCTTCGTTTTGAGAGAATTTTGGACAACGTAAATTCCAACACCTGTTGAACTTACGCTATTGTTGGAGGTGATTATTTGGTGCCATTTTTCTCCCGATGCACCTGCCACCGCAATTCCAGTTGATGCCGAAACGGTGTTATTCCAGATATTTATGTCTCCCAAAGGACTATGATCAGCAAAAATACCCCGCCGTTGAGCAGTAACGGTGTTTGCATCCGCCGTAATTCCCGAAAAAGTTGCGTGAATTCCATCAACCACCCCTGTGATCGTATTGTTGTTGACAACTTTTATAGGATTCCCTGAATTTATCACCACACCAACTCCTTGTTCCGGGGTAGGCTGGTTGTTGGTCAGTCCCCAAACTAAATCATGAATTAGCATATCATGAATATGGGTAAAATTAGAATTTCTGACCACCACACCGTTCACATGAGCAGTAACATCGTTCCACAAATCAACCCCGGGATCAGGACTGCCAATCGTAAAAAAATCATTGTTTTCCAACCAAAAAGCCGCAGCCGAGCGGTTCAGCGGAAAAGACTCGCCAGAAATTGGGCTGCCACGCAATGGATTGACGCAAGTAAACCAATTTGTTTGAATTGGCCGGTTCAAATATGGGTGTATATAGTTGAAGAGGCCATCTGCTGCCCGGACGCCAATATAATTTTCATTAAACCGGCATTGAAAAATTGAAAAACTGGATTCGTCCATCAGGTTGATTGCCCAACGTGCGTGAGAAAAATTGGTTCTGGTTGATGTCAAGGTGGAAAAACTGCTCACTTCTACACCATGCCACATCGTTTGGTTAAATGGGGCGATATCGCAACCATGTAAATGTGTAAATGAATTGGTCGTCAAAATAGAACCGTTCGAAATTAATAGCCGTGACCCGGGCATCATTGTCCCATCCACCGTTTGAAAGGTGTACGGAATGTCAATTTCAAATGTTCCCCAGACCCTGATGCATCCACTGACAACAGATGCAGGCCAAGGGTTTTGACCTGGCTGCGGGTTAAAAACCAAATCTGAAAGCCGGGTGTGGCTTCCTGCCCCGGTGCCGACATTTCTGTTGAAATCAAGTGTTTCGCCACAACTGCAAGAAGTGGGTTGCCCGAAAACCATCCCGGTTTTTCCGGCAAAATTGAAAAGGGAAAGCAGCATAATCAGCAGGATTTTCGTGCCGCGAAGTGCCGCGAAGTGCCGCGAAGAAGGTTGGAATTTTTCATGTAAACAAAAAATTTTGGGTGAAAAAAGAAAGGTGAGGGTGGCTTTTTTAAAAAACCGTCGGCAAGTTCCTCAAAAATTATTTGTTATGCAAGCAGGTTTCAAAAATCTTCCTTTCGCGATTGTCCTAAACTTTGACAATGGACAGATTGCTAAAACAGTAATTTTTGCCACATAAAAATCCCCGGCTCAGATTTTCACATCTGGCCGGGGATAAACTGGAATGACGAAATCAATTCAATTTTTTATCTCAAAATCTGGATATAACCACTAAATGGCGGCGTTTTATCCGCATCGTTCAAGTTGATGATGTAGAAATAAGTGCCGTCCGGCAAGTCTTTCCCTTCAAATTTTCCATCCCATTCATTGAAGGAAGTGTAATCTTTTTTGTGATACACCAAATTGCCCCAACGATTGAATATCTGAACTTCGTTGCCCGGATTGAAACTGTCGATATTGAGGATTGTCCAAGTATCGTTCAATCCATCGCCGTTTGGTGAAATGCCATTGTAAACAAAGATTTTATCACAAAGAATAGTAATTGTAATCTCTGCAATATCCTGTTTACCGTGCGTATCTTCTATCATGTAAGTGAATGTATCAATTCCACAACTGTCCGTAAAAGGGGTATAAGTTAACTTGCCAATAACCGGGTCAAATGTTGCGTTACCGAGTTTTGGTTGGGTAACAAGACTACCCGTTTTCACACCAGACAGGTTTCCAATAACACCCAAAATCGTATCATTCTTTATCAAATCAAATACAAGCGATTGATTTTTCAATATAATCGTATCATCCGCTACCGCAATCAATGTATCGCAATTTCCAGCAAAAACTGTCGGTATTAAAATGTAAGTAAAGCAGTGGAAATTATCACAAACATTCAAACATAAAGTATCCGTACCCGGAACAACGCCAGTGAAAGTTACACAATTTGAATTCGTATCAATTGCCCAAGCCGTGTTGTCATTCGGTATCAATTGACAATCATTGTTAAATGTCAACTTACCAATAAAGGCATTGGCCGGGACGCACCACGTTTCTGTACAAGTTTGTCCGATAGACAAATTGATAGGAATTGTTTTGGTAGTTGTATCCACACTATTGATGATAACAATAGTTGTATCGCAAATCTGCTGTCCGCCAATTGTCCAGCAATAAACCACACAAGCCGTATCGCTACCAACTGCCAATGCTTCATAACTGATGCAACTGGTTCCTGAAACTTCATTGATTACGATAATGGCACCGCTCAAATCTGAACAATCATTAAATATCGTATCAATCACAAGCCCGCTGTTATTCAAACAAATCGTTCCCGTGTCGCCAGACATCACTGTAAATTCCAACGTGTCTTTTATCGGAACAACCGTAACGTTTACTTTGTAAATAACACATTCGCCGTCGGCATTGCACAATTGGATGCACAATTGGTCGCTGCCAATTTGCAAACCAGTGTATTCAACGCACCAAGTTTGTTGATTTACAACATATTGGATGTTGCCGTCGGCATTGTTTGGACAAACATTTTCAACAGAAATGATAGGACTGTTTATAAAAGTTGTATCAAAACACAACGAACCCGAACCGCCTTGCACAACCGTATCGCTCAAAACTTGAACAGTTGGAATGTCTGGGCAATCAACATAAACGATAACCGTGCTATCGCAAGTCGTAATGTTGTTTATCACCCTAATTTGGTGATAACCTGTGTCCAAAACAAATCCGAATTGGGCAATTTGAATTTTTAAATTTGAATTTAAAGTAGTCAACGGCATGCCGTTTTGAGTGATAATCAATCCAGTATAAATGTTGTTCAAATTAGAAGTGCAGAGATTGAACAACTGCGCGTCATTTGTCCAACCGTTCGCGCCAGCCGGGTCGTTTGCATTTAAATAAGTCAAAATACCGTCCACATTTGGCACTGTTGCAGGCGTTTTGATGGTATCGCCGTCAACTATCCAACCAGTAATTTCAAATGGCCCAGTCGCGCCGCCGCCCGGCAAAGTGAAATAATTATAACAAACAGAAGTGTCTGCATTGACAATTTTAAACTTCGTAAATGGCAAACCTTCATCCGTAATCTGATAATCATTGATATTGTTTGGCGACAAATTGGTATAGAAAACCGTGTCTTTTGCACAATCGTCCAACATCCATTGGAAACCAAATGGCCCTTGAACACCATAATTATGCAACGGCGGACAAGAAAAACATTCAATTACTATTTTAACCGTATCAGAACAGCCCGTTGGATTGTGTTTCAAAATCACTTCATGCACACCAACTTCAAAACGCAACGTCGAGCCTTTCGGCAAATAGCGAACGTTCGGTTGCAACAAATCCACAATTCCCTGCGGCGAAGTCAATCGAATTACACTATAATTTGTGCTCGGATTGCCGCCTTCAATAAAATTAGGATTGAATGCATTTAAATCCCAACCCGGTACGCTATCAACTTGATTCATTAAATTGATAAGCCCAGGTACACCACTGAAATTTCCAGTAAACATTTGACCACCAACCGTCCATTCAAACTGATAATTTCCAGTAACAATTGGTGGCAATAAATAAGCAATCAATGTATCATTATCACAACCCAACGAGCCTTTTGAATAAGGCAATCCGTTGTCCAAAATTGTATAATTCAATATTTCTTGATAAGGAATATCAAAACAAACCTCTGTCAAACCCGTGCAATTGTTTGTAAATTGATGAATACTGTCTTGCAACACTATTGTATCCAAACAAGGCGAAAACGGCAGCACACTCGGAATATAACAAGTCAAATGACATTGATTTAAAACAGTATCGCAAATCAATACACAAATCGTATCCACATTAAATCCGTCTTGGCTCGTTGCATTAAAAGTGATACAACCAGAAGTGTCATTGATAGAATAAATACCGAAAATACCGCTCATTCCAGTCAATCCGCCCTGCACCAATTGAATAGTCGGGTTATTGAAATTTGCAGGAATTTGGTTCGAGCAAGCCGTCGCTACCCCATTTGCCTGAACCGTAAAATAAACAGTGTCCTGCGTCGCAGCCAACGGCGTAATTGATACAGAAATACAAGTCGTATCCACATTTCCAGCGGTATCGGTCGCGGCAACACAAATCAAATCCACATCAAAACCAGCCGTCCCGCCAGCCGTGTAAATCAAACAGCCATTCGAATTTACAGTCCACGAACCAAAACTCGAACTGCCCGACGTGCCGCTCGGAATCAAAATAAAAGTAAAATTCGCAGGATTTGAAATTGGCAAACAAAGCGAATCCGTCGAGTTCACCGGCAGCACCAAATCCAAAGTATCAATCACTTGACAATCGTCCGGCACGACTATCCCGGACAACGTGTCGGCGCAAAAAACACTGTCAAAAACGATGACAGAATATGTTCCGGCAGGCAAATTCGTCCGGTTTTGCACATTCACATTTCCCGGCAAATCAGCCCAATCGAACCTCAAATTTCCAGTGCCGCCGGTCGCCGTCAAAGTGATTTGACCACCCGTCGAGCAAGTTGCGGCCACGATATTTGTCGAAATTTGAATGGCCGCAGGTTCGGTTATTTCAAAAGAATCCACCGGCAAAGCACAGCCATCAGCATCCGTGATTTCGAGGAAATATTTGCCCGGCGCGAGGTTCGATGGCAGGAACAAACTGTCTTTTGCATCTTTCAAAGTGAATTGGAACGGAATATCGAAGTTCACACCGGGGTTCACGGTGAAGCCAATTGTTCCATCATTTCCACCAAAACATTTTACGTTGGTCACCGTCAAATCAACCGTCCCGCCCACCGGCAAACTGTCCAAAGTAAATGAAACCGTATCTTGGCAACCCGTAGTTATATCGTTGACAATCAAAACATTAAGCCCTGCAAACAAGCCCGTCAAATTTTTACTGCTGCCGAGCGAGTAGTTGTAATTTCCAGAACCGCCCGTCACGTTCGCCAGTGCCTTGCCCGTTCCGAGTCCACATTTTGCATCTTCCAAAACCTGTACCGTCGTCGAAAGCGGGTTCACAGTTGGCACACAAACTTGCAGCACCGTGGTGCACCCCGTCGCGCCGTCGGTTGCGGTCACGGAATAGCAACGACCGAGCAAACCAGTGTTCACCGCGCCACTTTCGCCGTTGTCCCAGACATAATTTAAGGTCGCGGGGGCGAGGGTCGCCGCACCATTTGCCGCCAGGCAATTCGTCGGCGTGATGCTCACGATTTGGATGGTCGGACCATTTGAATTATTGACCAAAATCGTCGTATCAAACTTGCAATCTGCATTTAATTTATCGACGACCTCTAATTTGTACGAACCTGCGGAAATGCCTGACAATGTGTCGTTTGTGCTGTTTCCGGGCGTCCATTTGAAATTGAAATTTGCATTTCCACCCACCATTTGCACCGCGATTTGGCCGTCGGAATTTCCGCAAGTCGCATCATTTATCGAAATCGAAGCGACGGTCGGCGGGTTCGGGCAAGCGTTGCAAGTTTTCACTTCAATCGCCGCGCCCGGCACGGTCAAGGCCGCGCAAATTTGGCCGCCGCCCTGCACCAACAACGTATTTATCGCCACAATCAAAGTCGAACCGGGGACGATGTTCGTGATATTCAGGCTGTCCGGATGGAAAATCAAGGTGTGGATTTGATAATTTCCGATCGCCCCAACCGTGAAACTGGCCGTCGGCGAAATCGAATTGACCACCCCATTTTGGCTGAGCAAATACAAAGTTTGATAACCTGTGCCGCCCGACGCGCCCGAAGCCGAAGCCGAAATCACGACCGGCGAACCGTCAAAACAAATCGGAGTCGCCACCGGAACAATCGTCCCCGCGACCGCAGTGCAGCCATTTTGGTTGCAATCGTCGGCAATCGTCACGACTTGCGAAGCAGTGCAACCATTAAAATCGGCAACCGTCACCGTGTAATTTCCGGCTGGCAAATCGGTTTGCGACGCCGGGTCGGGCGAACCAGAAAGGTTGTTCCATTCAAAAGTATAAAATCCAGAACCGCCCGAAACCGTCACCGCCGCCGTGCCCCCCGTCGTGCAATTTGCCGGAGTTGTTTGCGCAAGTATCTGTAAACCAAGCGGTTGCGGCACGTTGAAAGTATCTGCCCGAACAAAACAACCCGTGTTGTCAGAAATTTCAATGTAAAAATTTCCTGCCGACAAGTTGTTTTGCAAATACAAAGTCACCGGGTCGCCGACCTTTTTAATTTGAATAATCGGCGTGTTATTGAAGTTCGCGCCGGGGACAAAAGTGAAATTGACCGCGCCATTATTTATCGCCGCGCAGGTCGGAGCGGTCACCGTGTCAATCGTCAAAGTGGCCTGCGGCTGCAAATTATTGATGGTAAATTTCACGCTGTCTTGGCAGCCGGAAACTTGGTCAACCACCGTCACCGCATAATTTCCGGGCGCGAGAATGTCCGATTGGACACCCAAACCCCATGAAAAATTGTAAATCCCAGAACCGCCCGACACAACAATGGTCGCCGAGCCGTTCGGTTGGCCGCAAAAAGCATCTTTATTTACTGCCGCCACCGCGTTCAACGGGTTCACGTTTGGAATTTCAACATGAATCACGGTCGAGGTGCAGCCCACGTTGTCGGTGTCGATGACGGTTACAAAATATTGACCCGCAATCAAATCCGTGTTCACCGCGCCACTTTCGGAATTTGACCAATTGAAAATCAATGAATCTGGCGCAAGCGTGGCCGAACCATTTGCCGAAAGGCAATTTGCAGGCACCACATTTACGACCGTCGCCTGCGTCGCATTCGAGTTTCCGATGGCAAAACCAATTTCGGTAAAACATGAAAGTTGCGCCGCACGAGCCACTTTTACCACAAATCCACCTGCCGGTAAATTGTTGGCAGTATTTCCAGTCAAAACCAAATTGCCCTGCAAAACCGTGAAAACGTAGTCCGCGACATTTCCAGAACCGAGGGCCAAAGTGACCGCGCCGTTCGAGTTTCCACAAGTTGTTGGTGTGGTGTTGGCAACTACGACTGGCGGTGTACAACTCAATCCGCAATCATTTACAACAATCGCTGCGCCAACCAAATCCAACGCAAAACATTGATTTCCAAGGTTTGAAATCAAATTTGAAACCTGCGTCGTGTCATTTTTAATCGTTGAAAAATTGAAAACCGCCGGGTCAAAAACAAACGTGTGGATGGTAAAATTTCCAACCGTCGCCGGGTCGAGCGTGAAATTCGGCGCGTTCGAGGATTGCAAAATCACGCCGTTTTTCACCAAAATATATTTGATTTGGAAACCTGCGGGCGCGACCGGAGCCGTCGAATGCGCCGCCGCGAGACTCGCCGTGTTCGTTTGGGAAATGCAAACCGTTGTTTGATTCGCTGTCAAACTTCCAGCATTTGCCAAACAATTTGGATTCGCGGAGCAATCTTTTACCAAAATATCCACGCCCGGCAAGCCCAGTTTTGTGCAGGTTTGGCCAATTGAAATATTCAAATTTCCAACCGAAGTCGTGCCGGGCAAAATATTTCCAAAAATATTGAACGTGTCGGGATGGTAAACCAACGGCAGCACCGTCCAATTTCCAATCGCCCCGACGGTGAAATTTGTGGAATTATTTATCGAAGAAATCACCCCGTTTTGGACCAAAAGATAAACGGTTTGATAACCCGATGCCAAAATTTGACCTGCCGGAATCACCGCAAAATTGGCAGACATCGCAGCCGTGTCGAAACAAATTTCAGCAGGATTTGCTGTCAAAGTGCCTGCGGAAATCGTGCAATTTGGGTTCGGGTTATCGCAGTTCGGGTCGTTCAAAATCGTTACCGAAAGCAGTGCGGTGCAAGAATTTACATCCGAAACCGTCACCGAATACGTCCCGGCCACGAGGTCGTTCCGTGTCGCAGGTTGCGCCACGTTCGGCGCGTCCGACCAATGATAATTGTAAATATTTCCAGTCCCGCCGCTCGCCGAAACTGTTGCCGTTCCGAAAGTATTTGTCGTCGGGCAAGCAAAAGTTGTGGTCGAAGAAGCCGCGATGATGTCCGGCGAAACGATGGTAAATATTTGTTCAAAAACTTCGCAGCCGTCGCCGTCGGCAATTTCAATTTTATAATTTCCATCCAATAAATTGGTTGGGAAAACGGGTTGGCCAGTGACCGAATTTGTGTAATGAACTTGTTCCGGGAAGACGAAATTGGCCGACGGATTGGTAATTTGATAAGTAATATCGCCAAATTGACCATCGCAAGCAGGTGGATTGATGTCCAAAATGACCGTCGCCGTCGGGTTCAAATCTGCCATGACCCACGAAACATTGGTCGTGCAACCAGACCCCTGGTCAACAACCGGGAACGTGTAATTTCCAGCGGTGACAAAATTCCAAGTCGAATCCGAGCCGCCATTCCAACCGAATTGGTACGGCCCGACGCCGCCGGAAACGTGAACCGTGATGCTGCCGTTTGGCAAACCACATTTCGATTGCTGATTTATCACCGCCGTCGCCACCAACGGATTTACATTTTGAATGTAAACCGGCATGACGTTCGGGCAAGTCGGATTGGCCGCATCTGTTATTGTAACAGAATAAGTACGCGCAACGAGACCCGTCCGAGTGGCCGGGTAAGTCATCGCGTTGTCCCATAAATAGGTGTAATTTCCGGGAACGGCAGGCGTGAAAGTGGCCGTGCCGTTTGCATTTCCACAAATTGCAGAAGTTGTGGCGACCGAAAACTGCGGCGCGTTCGAATTTCCAACGACCACCAAAACGTCAATATGGCAGTTCGGGTCGGAAGCATCCGAAACGGTCACGGTGTAACTTCCAGCCGCGAGGCCGGTCGCAGAATTGCCGTTCGAATTCGTGCCGCCCGGCCAGACGTAATTATACGAAGCGCCGGGTTCCATGAAAATCGTGGCCGAGCCAGTGGCATTTCCGCAAGTCGCCTGCGAAATCAAAATGGTGTCCACCACCGGATTGCATGGCGGCGGCGGGGTCGTGCAATTTGCTTTGACGACGATGGCTGGGGTGTTCAAATTGAGGTCTGCACAAAGTACGCCGGTGGGGAGGAAAAGGGCTTTGAGTGCGAGAACGGTACCGACAGTTGCCAGTGTTTGGTTCAAATTCATGCTGTTTGGGTCGAAGACCAGAGGGTGAATGTGATAAATGTCAGGTTGCGTCACCACAAATTCGGGCGAAGTGCCGACCGAATCAATGATAAACGAAGAGCCACGAGACAAGACATATCGGATTACAAAACCAGCGGGAACGTTCGCCCCAGAATTGTCAGGCTGGGCGACGATGATTACGGATGGAGCGTTTTCAATGCATAGCGTGTCGGCTGCAAAAGTAACCGAACCTGCCAACACGTCGCACTGCGTGTTACAATTATTTCCAACGGCTATGTTGGAAATTTCAACACTGCATCCATTTTTGTCGGAAACCGTCACGTAATACAAGCCCGTTGCGAGGTTTGTCCGCTCAGAATTTCCGTTCGCCAAATCGTCCCAATCAAATTTGTACGGCTGCGAACCACCATTTACCGAAAGGGAAATCGTGCCGCCCGCCGCGCATTCCGCATTTGTCGTCTCCACATTTACCTCTAATTTTTCAGGGTTTGAGACCGTGAAACAATGCTGCCCGGCCAAACATCCGTCCGCATTGTAAACCAACAAACAATAATCACCCGGCTTCAAATTGCCATTTTGGAAAATATTTCCAGCCGCGTTTTGGATTTCAAAAGAGGCGGGCAATTTGAAATTCGCCGATGTCGTAAATGTATAATTCAATTCGCCGTCGGCACTGCCGAAGCATTTTGTAAAAATTTCTTTCAGTGCGGTGACCGTCGCCAAGCCGACCGCCGAGTTCGTCATGACAAATTCGAGGGTCGTTTCGCAGCCCGTCGTCGTGTCTTTGACCAAAATAATTTGCAGTCCGGCGGCCAAATCGTCCCTCAAATTGCCGCTCGCCACCGTCGAACCGTTCCAGAAATACTCGTAATTTCCGCTGCCGCCAAACACATCCACCTGCAAACTGCCGTTCGCCAAACCACAACTTGGATAAAGATTTACAAACGGCGCGGCTGAAATCGGAGAGGCACTTTCGATGGTAATTTCCACAAAATCAACGCATTGCGTCAGCGGGTCAATCGCTTTGACAATATATTTTCCAGCAGCCAAATCCGAGCGGAAAGCCGTGTTCATCGAGTCTGGCCAAACGTATTCCAAAGTGAACGGGAATAAAAATGCCTGTCCATCCGCTGCTGCGCAAGTTGCCGGGAAAACGCTCGGAGCAATCGTCGGAAAGTTCGATGAACCCACCAAAACTGAGGTCAAAACCGAGCAAATCGGGTCGTTCAAACGATGAATCGAAACTTGATAAGCACCCGCAGGCAAACCAGACCGCACATTTCCAGCCCCATTTTGCGTACCCAAAACCGTTTGCCAGACAAAAACGAAGTCGGAAATATTTCCAACCATGTCAATTTGCGCCACGCCCGTCGAGTCGCCGCAGTCCGGTTTAACGAGTTGAATACCAGCGACTTGCGGTGGAATGCACTGCGTGCAGGTATTTTTAATTGAAATATTTTGCAGGGAAATGGTGCATCCAGCCGCGTCGGTGACGGTGGCGGAATAAATTCCGCCCACCAAATTCAAACGGTTTTGCAAGGCATTTCCATCGTTCCAAATGGTTGAAAATGGAGCCGTGCCGCCCGAAATTTCCAGAGAAATCGAGCCGTTCACATCGCAATTTTGGTCGGTCGCCGACACCGAAACTGCCAGCGGTTGATAATTTTCAATTTCAAAACAGCCCTGCCCCGCGAGGCAACCGTTGCCGTCAAAAACCAACACACAATAATTCCCCGGCACGAGTTGGCCATTGATAAATGATTGACCGCCAGCGTTTTGGATGACTTCGGTTTTTGGCAAAACGAAATTTGCGCCGAGCGAAACCGTGAAATTCACCTGCCCATCGGCCACGCCGGAGCAAGTCAAATGTTCCGTCGAAATGATGTCCAAGTCGGCCACGGCCACGTCGTTTGAAATTGCAAATTCGATGGTTTCGGAGCAGCCCGTCGTCGCGTCGGTCACTTTTACCGAAAATCCGCCCGCCGCAACATTTGACAAAATATTGGTCGAAGTCGTCGTCGTGCCGTTCCACAAATAGGTGTAATTTCCAGAGCCGCCGATTGCCGTGACTTTGACTTCGCCGTTCGCCGTGCCGCAGGTCGGCAGTTTTGTGATTTCGACAGACAAATCCAAATTATTTTCTTGCAAAATTTCAAAATCCAAAATATTCGTGCAGCCAGACACCGGGTCAGTTACCGTGACAAAATATTTGCCGGAAGACAAATCTGTTCGCGTCCGGTTCGTCGAGCCGCCCACCCACAAATATTGGTACGACGCGGGAGCCAAAATCGCTTGCCCGTCGCTCGCCGCGCAGTTCGCTGGGGACGTTGAAATGATGTTGGCAACCGGGCCATCCACGTTTCCGACGACCGCCGAAACCACCGTTTTGCAGGTGTCATTTTGGACGGTCACCGTGATTTTGTAAACTCCGGCGGCGAGGTTCGACGCCGAATTTGTAGTCGAAATATTGCCCGGCCAGACGAAATCAAAACCAGCCGCGCCGCCCGCCGTGACGATATTTATTGAACCAGAATTGTCGCCACATTTCGCGTCCAAAACTTGGACGGACGTGATTTGCGGCGGCGTGCAATCCGTGTTGCAAACATTGACCACAACTTTTGCGCCTGTCAAATCGAGGTCGCCACAAATCGCTCCGCCGCCGCTAACTAATTGACTGTTAATCTGATACGCCGTCGTCGCGCCGGGAACGATGCTCGAAATATTGAAAGTTGCGGGGTCGTAAACCAAAGTCAAGACCCGGAAATTGCCCGGTGTCAAAATTTCAAAATTGGGCAAATTATCAACTTGCACGACTGTAAAACCAACCTCGTTGACCAGAATACAAGCCGTTTTGAAACCCGCCGGAACGGTCGCGCCAGACAAATTTGCAGCAATTTGCGCTGCCCCATTTTCGATGCAAACTTCATTTTTGTTCAAAGTCAAACTGCCCGCGTCGGCAGGGCAATTGCAGCCGTCGGCGATGGAAATATTTTCCAAAATGACGGAGCAGCCGTTCGCATCGGTGATGGTGGCGGAATAAATTCCGCCATCCAAATTCGAGGCGAGCGAGCCGTTGCCCACGTTATTTTCCCAATTAAAAGTATAATTTCCAGAGCCGCCGGAGACATTTAACAAAATGCTACCGCCAGTCGAGCAAGTCGCGTTTTGTTTTTCAACATCCACCAAAAGTTGCTGCGGCTCGACGACGGTGAAACAATTTTGACCCGCCGCGCAGCCATTTCCATCCAAAACAAAAACGCAGAATTGGCCTGTCGGCAAATTGCCATTTGTCAAAACTTGCCCAGCCGCGTTGCGAATTTCAACCGTCGATGGCTCGACAAAACCTGCGAGTTTTTGGACGGTGAAATTTATTTCGCCATCCGTCAACCCATTGCAACTCGTTGAAACCGTGTCATTTACAAACGAAATCACCGCCGCACCGGGAACAATTTCACCGACCGCAAAATTCAAAGTCGTCGTGCAGCCGCTCGTTTTATCGGTGATTGTCAAATTGAAAGTCCCTGCCGCGAGGTTGGTTCGGGTCGCTGAATTTCCCCAATTTCCAAAACCATAATTTCCAGTTCCACCCGTCACGGCAATCGTCGCCGAGCCGTTCGATTGGCCGCACGCCGCAGGCAAAATATTGGTCGCGGTCGCCTGCAAATTGTTTTCCTGCAAAATTTCAATTTCAAAAACCGAGGCGCATTGCGTCAAATTATCGGTCGCCGTCACCGTGTATTTTCCGGCGGCGAGGTTGTTTTTTGTAAAACCAGTGCCGCCGTTCGACCACGAATAAGACATGTTATTTATCGGTGCAAAACTCGCACGACCGTTCGCAAAACCGCAAGTTGCAGGTTCGAGCGCGATCGTCGTGATGGTCGGGCCATCGAAATTATTGACCACGAAATCCACGACCGTCGAGCAGTCCGGGTTGTTTTTCAAACTCACGGTGACCGAATACGCGCCCGCCGCGAGCGAGGTGCGGTTGCTTCCGGCGGCGTTCGTGTTTGCCCCAACATTTGGCGACCAGTCAAATTTGAAATCGTTCAAATTTCCGGAAACCAAAATTTGCGCGCCGCCACTTTCTTGGCCACATTTTGAGTTGAAAACCGTCACGCCAGAAATTACCGGCGGCGTGCAAGTCGTGCAATTTGAAACTTGAAATGAAATACCGTCAACATCCAAAGCACCGCACATTGCGCCACCGCCTTGGATAAATTGTTCGTTCAAATCAAAAACATTTGCAAAATTATTTTGCAAATCCAAAATTGAAAGCAACGATGGATTGTAAACTACGGTGTGGATAGCGAATTGTCCGGTCGCCGAAACCGTGAAATTTGCCGTTGTTTTGACTTCCAAAATATTTGCGGCAGCGGAATTTGACAAAATGTAGGCCACCGCAAAACCTGCCGGAACGAGTGCCGGGCTGCCCGTCGTAGCCGATAAAATGGCCGAGCCGCTGACCAAACAAACTGGGTTTGGCAAATTCGAGGTCAAATTTCCGGCATCCGCAGCGCAGCCGCAGCCGTCGCCGACGACCATATTTTCGAGGACAAATGAACATCCGGTCGCGTCGGTCACGGTCGCGGAAACGAATCCCGCGGACAGATTTCCGAGCGAATTCCCCGCGCCGCCGGGCAGCGACCACAAATATGAATAAGGCGAAGTTCCGCCCGTCACTTTGAGGTTGATGCTGCCCGCCGCGTCGCAGGTTTTGTTCATAATATCGCTGATCACTTCCAATTTTTTCGGTTCGAGTACCGCAAAACAGTTGTTGGCGACGAGGCAACCCGTGCCGTCGTACACCAAAATGCAGTACGTTCCGCGTCTCAAACTGCCGTTCAAAAAGGTCTGGCCGTTCGAATTTTTGATAATCACGGTGGCCGGTTG
Source organism: Saprospirales bacterium (assembly GCA_031398055.1). Lineage (GTDB taxonomy): Bacteria > Bacteroidota > Bacteroidia > Chitinophagales > Saprospiraceae > M3007. The sequence goes on from JANNMS010000268.1 coordinate 22,100, forward strand.
GGTGAAATTCGAACCATAATTTACCTGAAAATCAACCGTCGCGTCCGACATCCCGGCGCAGGAAACCGAGACGGTGTCGTTTGCCAAAACCACGTCCGCCGTACTCGAATTTGCGGCCAACGCAAAGGCAGTATTTGCCGCGCAGCCGTTCGATTGGTCAATCACGACGGCGTTGTAACTGCCCGCCGGAAGGCCAGTAACCGGGTTGTTTTTTGGGCCATTGACGAGATATTGGTACTGCCCGGAGCCGCCCGCGACGTTGATTTGAACCACGCCGGTCGAGTCTTTGCAGCCCGGCAAAACCAAATTTTCAACAGAAATTTCGAGCGGATTGTATTGATTTACAACGACTTGAATCACATCCGGGCAGTCCGGCGCGGCTGGGTTCACGACCACGACCGAATACGTTCCGGCTGCCAAATCATTTCTGGACGACAAGTTTTTATTGTCCTTTGAAATCCAAATATAATCCAATGTGTCGGGCAGGAAAGTCACGCTGCCGTTCGGCTGTGTGCAGGTCGCGTCGGTCACGAAAATCGTGTCGATTTCGGGGCCGTCAATGTTTCCGACCGTCACCGTGACCTTCGTCAAGCAGTCCGGGACGAGCGAAAACACGATGTTCACGACGTACTGGCCTGACGGCAAATTGGTTTTTCCGTTGCCCGCCGCGTTCGCCGTGCCGACGTTCGGCGACCACGAAAATTGATAATCTGAAATATTTTGCGCCAGCATAATTATGGCCGCGCCGTTCGATTGGCCGCAAGTGCTTTGGTTCACGCCGACGCTCGTGATGGTCGGCGGGACGCAGCCGCATTTGTCACCGACCGTCGCCGAAACAGTGGCCGTGCAGCCGTTTCCGTCGGTCGCGGTGATTTGATAAATGCCGCTCGCGAGGTCATTTCGGGACGCGCCCGTTTTTCCGTCCGACCACAAATAGTTGTAATTCGATGGCGAGAGCACGACCGTGCCGTTGATTTTGTTGCAATTTTCGGCCACCGTCGAAAGCACCGCGACCGTGATACCATTATATATATGTATCGCCGGGCCGGGCACGTCGAGCGCGGCGCAAATCTGACCGCCGCCCTGCTGAAACTGGCCGTTCAAACTCGCCAAAGTCGTGAAACCGGGCGCGATGCTCGCCAAATCAAAAGTGGACGGGTCAAAAACCAACGTGTTCAAAGTATAATCGCCCGAAGTCGAAACCGAGAAATTCGGGCTGTCGCCAATTTGAACGACTACGCCGTTCAAAGTCAATAAATATTTCAACTGAAAACCGCCGGGGATGAACGGCTGGACGGAAGTCGTCAAAATAATCGTCGCCGAACCGCTGCCGACGCACAAATTCGATTGGGCTGGCACGAGGGTTCCGGCCTCGGCGTCGCAGGTGTTGTTGCAGTCGTTTGCGACAAAAATATTTTGCAAAACGGTCGTGCAGCCGCCGTTCAAATTCGTCACCGTCACTTGATAAATGCCCGACGGCAGGCCGGAGCGGTTTTGGTTCGTCGAACCGTCCGCCCACTGGAATCCGTATTGGCCTTGCGGCAAGGTCAAAGTAATCGAGCCGCCCGCCGAGCAAGTCGCGGGGGTCGTGTTGGCCTGGACCTGCATTTGATTTCCGAGAGTCAAAACGACGGTCGCGGTGGCCGAGCAGCCGTTCACGTCGCGGGCGGTCAAGGTGTAATTTCCGGCCAAACTGGCGTTGAAATTGGCCAAATCAATGGAAGATTGGTCAGAAGTGAAGCCGTTTGGCCCCGTCCATTCAAAATCTACGCCGTCGGAAGCAGTCAAATTGACAGATTGGCCTTCGCAAATCGTCTGGTCGTCGCCTGCCGAAACCACAAATTTTGGATAAATTGTTACTTCCGTCGTGGCCGTCGAGGTGCAGCCGTCCGCGCTCGTGACCGTCAAATTGAAATTTCGGGTGCCGACAAATGCTGAATTTACATTTGAAATGATTGGGTTTTGCTGGTTGCTCGACCAACCGTTCGAGCCCGTCCAAGAATAAGTGGCAGCCGCTGGGGTGCTCGTGCCGTGCAATTCGATATTTCCGCCTTCGCAAACTGGCGAATTTGACCAAGCCGTCGCGAGCGGTGGCCGCGAAACAATGACATCCGCCGAAGCCTCGCCGGTGCAGCCTTTCGAGTCGGTGATGGTCAAACGGTAAACTCCGGTCATCGCCAAAATCGAGTTTGGCCGCACTGGGTTTTTCTGGTTTGAAGTGAAGCCAGCCGGGCCCGACCATTTGTAGGTTCCGGCGGTGCCGGTTGCCGAAAGTTTGATTTGATTGCCTTCGCAAATTGGCGAATTTGTGGAAATTCCAACCGTGAGCGCACCGCTGCAACCGTCGGTCACGACAATTGTCCAAACGACGGTCGAGGTGTTTCCGCAATTGTCTTCCGCCATCCAAGTTCGGATGATGGTTGTCGTATTTCCAGCGGTAAATTGTTGTTCGTCAAATTGCAAATATGGGTTCACGTCGCAATTATCGGTCGCAAAAATGTCGAACGGCACGTCGGGAATCGGGTCGCCGGATGCCAAATCAATGGTCACGTCGGCTGGAACGCCCACGATGGTTGGGGCTTCGGTGTCCGAAACGATGATTTGCTGGGTGATGGTTGTGAAATTTCCACAGCCGTCGGCGGCAGTCCACGTCCGCAAAATCGTGTAATTTTCAGTGCAAATACCCGGCGTGCTTTCGGTTTGCATCGTGACGGTGGCCGTTCCGCAGTTATCGGTGGCGGTCAAAACCGGTGCGTCGGGGATGTCGTTGCACTGTGCAATCAGGTGGTCTGGGTAACTGTCGAACGATGGCGCGGTGCCGTCGCCGATTGTAATCAATTGACTTTCAACGGATTGATTGCCGCAGTTGTCGATCGCTGTCCAAGTCCGAGTGATGATTTTTGAACCAGCGCAAGCACCCGCGATTTCATTTTCATTGAAAATAATTTCAACGTCGGTGTCGCAGTTGTCCGAAGCCGTCACCGTGCCGACGGGCGGGATGTTTGGGATTTGGTCGCAGTCGCCAATCACGTCGGCTGGAACGCCCGACAAAACTGGTTTTTCCGTGTCGTTGACCGTAATCTGTTGGGATTCAACGGTTTGGTTGCCGCAGTCGTCGGTGGCTGTCCATGTTCTGACAATCACATAATTGTCCGGGCAGGTGCCGGGGACGATGTTTTCTGAGAAAATTGGTGAAACGGAGTTGTCGCAGTTGTCGGTTGCCAAAACATTTGCCGCAGGCGG
>JANNMS010000277.1:0-27556 GCA_031398055.1 Saprospirales bacterium
GAAGTAATCGTTTGACATCACAGGATTTATTAGCAGTTTTAATACAAAGCTCTCGACCCAAAAACCAAAATTCGACACATTAAACTTTTTTAACCCCAAAACTTACAAATCATGAGGCGAGGACGCCAACAACGGCAAAAAAAAACTTCAAAAACCAAAAAATTATCCACCCACCGTCACCCGCACCGCAGGTTCGTATTTTCCCTCAATTTTAAATTGAACGAAATAAATGCCTTCCGGCAAATGCCCAAAAAACACGGGCGACGCTGGATTTTCCTGATAAAAAACCACTTTTCCAGTCAAATCGGTAAACGAAATGGCCTCGACCGGGCACTCCGCCGTGCCGCAATTGATGGTAAAATTGAGTCGGTCAATCGCTGGATTTGGGTAAATGTCAATTTTGTTGATCATGTTTCGGCTGAGCGTCACGGGCTCGGTGTCCATCATTTTGATCATCCAAATGTCGCTGCCGCCCGCGTTTTTCAGGCCGCTCATTTCAAAAGATTGGTTCGTTCCAAAAACCGTCAGGCTGTTTTGCTCGCCCGGCAATGCCAATTGAAAAGCATCGGGACGCTCGCCGCCGTAGGTTTTTTGCCACTGAAATTGGCCGTTTTTTGAAGCGCAAACCATCCAGCCATCTGAATTTCCGAGGTTTCCGTGCAGGCCGCTGACTTGGCCGTCGGTGGAAATTGTGGTCGAAAAAAGATAGATTTGACCGTTTTCGGCCAGCACCATTTTGCCAGCAATTTCGTCTTTGCTACCGCCAAAAGTTTTTGCCCACAACATTTTTCCGCTAAAATTCATTTGAAAAAGGCATAAATCCGTGCCGCCACGATTTTCGGAAAGGTCGCCGTCGGATGAATTTGTCGTGCCGAAAATGTGCAATTTCCCATCTTTCGAAATTTGCAAATCGGTCAGCAAATCGTCGCCGTAGCCACCGAGGAGGTGTTGCCAAACGACTTTTCCGGCAGGTGAAATTTTGGCAACGTAGCCATCAATTCCGCCGCGGTGGTTGTCGTCGCCGATGCTTTTGTCATTGCTTTGGGTATTTCCAGCGACGTAAATATTTCCCAAATTGTCCACCGCGAGGCCGCGACCGCCGGTTTCGCCACGCGAGCCGCCGAGCGGGCGTTGCCATTCGATGCGACCGAAATCAGAAAATTTGACGAGCATCAAATCCAAGGATTTTTTGCCAAAAGATTTTGTAAAAACTTCGCCCACGGCTACCAAACCACCGTCGGGCGTGGATTGGATGGAAAAAGCCACGTCGTCGTCTTCGGAACCCAAAGTTTGCTGCCATTTCAAATTACCGGATTGGTCAAATTTGGCTACCCAAAATTCGGATTTTCCGAAATCTTTGGCCGAGCGGTTGTTTTCCACATCTTCAAAAAGTGCTGTTCCAGCGATTGCAAAACCACCGTCGGCAGTTTCGCACATGCCGTGCACGACGGATTTTCCGTTGCCGCCGGGGAAAATTTGAGATTGGACGATGCCTTGCTCGTCCAGTTTTGCGACCCAGCATCCGCCGTCGGTTTCGGTGCGACCGGGGAAATCGGCGGATTGGGTGTTTCCGGCAATCCACGAACCACCGGATTTGCAATTTGTGGCGGCGGCGACTTCTTCGAAGTGTTTTCCGCCGAAAGTAGTTTGGTTGGAAATGGACAATTGCGCTTGCAGGGAAGTGAAAGTGATGGTTGCAAAAATTGCGCAAATGAGGAAACGGGAGATGGAAAGTAGTTGATTAACCATGAGATAGAAAATTTAAAAAGTTAATAAAGAAATGATAAGGAAATAAAATGTTAGGCCGCAGGATGCAGCGATGAGACAATTAAAATAAACGCGTTAAAAAATCAGCCTGGATCAGGCAGATTACCGGAAAGATTAGTGATGCTTAAAGTGAAGATTGAATTCAAATGGTTATAGCATAGTATGAAGCGAATATGCATATCCTAATCGGATTGGGAGAAAATAGTATTGCAAAAGTACAAGAAACATAACCATTTTCACAAAAAAAGGCAGCCGAGTGAACGGCTGCCTTCCGGCAAGGGACTATTTTATCTGGATTTTTTTACTTTTTTAAATGATTCTGAACGGTCACGACTTTTGAGATAAAGTCTTCATAACCGGCTTTGCCATTTTCGGAGGTCACATTGAAAACAAAGCAAGCGTAGTTTTTTTCCCCACCAAATTCGCACAAAGCCATGCCCGGCAAATTGCCAGTCGGCTCCATAAATAAGTCCAGAAATGATTTTTCATAAGTTGAAAGAGAGGCCTCGCTTTTTGCCGCTTTTTCGCAGATTTTGCAGGCAGCATCCAAAGCCATTTTTTCCGGCTGTTTTAACATCGGATACGTGTCGGTGTGGTAAACTTGGATGAATTTTGGCCTGGGACTCGGATCAGGTTTTATATTTTCATAAATGCTGATGATTCGGTTGATCATCGTTTCATTGCCTTTGCGGTTGTCCCCGCTCAAAATTGTGCATGCTTTTCTGGCAGTTTCTGGGGTGAGCTGCTGGGCAAATTTTACTTCAAACCATTTTTTGGGATCTGCGCCTTTGCTGGATAATTTACAAGCCAAACCCAAAACTTCTTGTTCGTAATAATTTAATCGGTCTTCCAGCGGAATTGGTTTCGGATTGCTGCCACTGCCATTGTTGTCTTTTCCATTTTCGTCGGGTGTCGTATTGTCGGTGTTGCTGCTGCTGTTTTTTGCATCAGAATAAGCTTTGAGCACAAATTTGATGATGTCTTCGTTGCCCGCCCGACCTTCTTGAAGTATCGCGCAAACTTTTGCACTGATTGCCGGGTCGAGCGATTGGGCAAATTTTTTCTCGACCGCCGTGCTGCCCGGAGAGGTGGAAAGTTTACAGGCTAGGGCTAAAATTTCTTTTTCTTGCTGTGAAAATCCTTGTGCTTGGAGGTTGGTTTGGAGGCAAAAAGCCGTCAGTAAAAAAAGGAGGAAAGCCCGTTTAAAATTTTTCATTTTAAAAATTTTGGTTGGTGAAAAATGGAGAGTTTGGTAAATTGGGAACCGTCCGTTTATTTCAAATAACAGAAATTAAGTATCAGGACATTATTATTTTAAATTTGATGTTTTGAAATTGATACGATATTGGTCTCCAAATGAGTCCCATATTTTATCGAGCGCAATTTTCAAGGTTTCCAAGTTTTGGTAGTCCTCGGGTTTAATCCACCGATATTTGATTTGCCTCCAAAGCGTTTCAATTCGGTTTAAATGTGGGCTGTAAGCAGGTAGAAAGCAGATATAAAGTCCTTTTTCTTCCCATTTTGGAATGGCTTCTTGAAATATTTTGGCATGGTGGATCCTTGCGTTGTCCAAAACCAATACCGCCATTTTTGTCAATGAATTGGCAAAAGCGTCGACGGACTGGATCACAAAATCGGCCTTGATGCTCCCTGTTTTGGTAAAGGTCCGCAATCGGTCGCCAGCCGAGTTCATAAAGCCCAAGGTGTTCAAGGTTTTACCTTTTTGGGGCAAAATTTCAATGGTTTCACCCGGAAACTGCCAACAATATGGGATGACACAATTGAGCGAAAAACCAGACTCGTCGCCATAAAAAAGGTCTATAAAGCCTTGTTTTTCAAGCAATTGGAGTTCATTCAAACAGTCCACTTTGTCCGAATAATCCGCTTCGTCCTGTTTTGATTTCAGACTTTTGCGCCAACGTCGCCAACTTGCCCCACAAGTCTTTTTAAAAAACGCCGAAGCGTCTTTTCAGAGAATTCCTTCTGCAATTCTTCTTTGATAGCCAACCGGGCTTGTCGGAGTTGCTGAGGGCTCGCTCTTATTTTTGACTTGACCAAATCGTGGTCCGACTCGGTCAAAATTGGCTTGCAACCTTGACCCGGCTTGTTCCGCAAACCAACAACACCCGCAGTCTCCCACCTGTCAAACCAATGTGTAATCGTTGGATGACTGACTTGAAATATATTTTTCAAACTGACCATGTCATGCCCGGCATGGCTCAACAAGAGGCAATGACAGCGACTCTTAAATTGATGATGGCTTACATTTTTGTAGCCTTCTTCCAACGTAATGACTTCCGCTGGCGTTAATTTTACATACCTTTTTGGTCTCATCCAACAAAAGTATGTACTTTAAAATAATTCTGTCCAAATACTTAGTAACCATCAAAAAGTATAATTTTTATTTCCCGTCTAAAATTTCGTGCTTTGTGAGATGAACAAGCGATACCTTTCTATTGACATTTTTCGCGGTGCAACAATCACATTTATGCTGATTGTCAACACGCCTGGCACGTGGGATCATGTTTTTTCACCGCTCCGGCATGCCGAATGGCACGGCTGCACGCCGACGGATCTGGTTTTTCCGGCCTTCCTTTTTATCATCGGCGTTTCGATGTGGTTTTCTTTTGAAAAATATGGACGGCAATTGTCACCTGAACTTTTAATCAAAATTTTGAAAAGGACGGCACTGCTCGTTTTGCTCGGTTTGCTGCTGGCGAAATTCCCTTTTTTTTGGAAAAATTTCGAAACATGGCGTTTTCCCGGCGTGCTTGTTCGGCTGGGTTCATGCTACGGCATCGCTTCTTTTTTGGTAATTTTGTTGCCACAGCGAATTTTAGTGGGCGTTTTTGCGGTCATTTTGCTCGGATATTGGGCTGAATTGTATTTTTTCAATCCTGCCGCGCCTTTTGAATTGGAAACCAACCTCGTCCGGTACCTTGATTTGATGATTTTTGGAGAAAACCACATTTGGCACGGCAAAGGCATTGCATTCGACCCGGAAGGTTTTTTGAGCACTTTTCCGGCGGTCTGCACCGTGATTTTTGGTTGGTGGAGCGGACAGATTTTGCAAAAAAACAGTTTGCAAAAAATGGAATCCGTGCGGCGATTGCTGCAATTTGGGGTCATTTTGGGTGCCGTCGGATTGGTTTGGGATTTGGTTTTTCCAATCAATAAATACCTCTGGACGAGTTCGTATGTTTTGTATTCTGGTGGGATTTCGATGGTGTTTTTGGCGGCAGCCGTTTGGGTTTTGGATGTGAAAAATTGGGAACGCGGCACTCGTTTTTTTCAAATCATCGGCGCAAACCCGCTTTTTGCATTCATTTTGTCGGGACTTTTGACCAAAACGATGTTGAGTGTCAGTTGGTTGGATGCATCGAAAGCATCGGGAAAAACCAATGTTTATGGCTGGGTCTATGAAAATATTTTTGCAAAAATAGACGGTGGCGCATTTGGCTCTTTTTTGTTTTCACTGGTTTTTATGTTGTTGGTTTGGATGGTTTGCTGGATTTTGTACCGGAGAGAAATATTTATCAAAATTTAAAAAAACAAAAAAACCGGGCACTGTGGAGCGCCCGGTTTTTTAATTTTCTATCTAAACTATTGAAAATCAATAATCTGACGAGTCGTCGGCGACATCATCATCTTCATCGCGGCCTCGGCGGCGGGTCACGATGATGTGGTCATCCTCGTCATCCATGCCAGCGGCGACATCATCATCTTCTTCGCCTTTTCCGTCAAATTCTTCGTCCACTTCGACATCGTCCAAGACGGGGGCTTTGATAAGTTGGCCTTCGTCATCATAATCCTCATCGTCTTTAATGAGTTGTTTGGCCTCATTCATCGTCATCCGAATCAGGTAATAAACATCCTCAGTTTCGAAAGGCAGGGCGGAAACCTTCTTGCCTTTGGCATCTGTGTAAGAAATTAAATGTGTGGCGTACCCACCCGGATATGCCTGTTTGACACCGTGAAGAATGTCTTCTGGAAGCGCGTCGTAATCTTTGACAATTCGTTTCTTAGCCAATGGTTGAGGTATTTAGTTTTGATAATCAGCACTTTACACAGAAAATTGGTAAATCGTGCCGGTGAGAAAAAATTTCAGTAGCGGCAAATTTAAAAGAATGGCTTTTGATTTGGCAAAAATTTTTGCGCTTGTTTTTTTTTAAAATTTTTTAAAAATATCTGCGTGAGTTTCGCAATTCGAATTCGACCCGATTTTGAGGTGAGCAATACATTTCCAGAAACCTATTTTTGGTTTAGATTTGTGGCAATTAATCCGGGGGAAAAAAACAGCCCACCGCCCTTTCTCTTTTGAAAGGATCGGTGGGCCCCCGCCTTCGGTTATCTTTGTTCAACCGAATTTGTCCGGTACGGACTTTTTTCTTTTCCCCTCGCCAGTTTTAGGAAAATGACGAGGGGGTAGTTTTCTCAGTAAATTTTTGAGTGGAGCGTTTGCTCATAGTGTGTTTTTTGACGTTCTATTTTTAATTGCCACACAAAGAAACATACAACTTTTCCTCCATTCCTAATCGCATGCCGCCGCTAAACCCGAAAATCGGCTTTTTCAGTTTCCTTCCATTCAACCTTTTCCATTACTTTTTGAAAAACTGTAAACTGTCGCTTGCCGACACTTGCGGGACATTTTATATTTCTCGCCGAAGCATGCAAAGCCGCGAAATTTTCATTTTTGGAAAAATAATTTTTTTCTGCGGGTTTTGCGTAGCCTAAAACACGAACGACGGCGAGGTTTTGAGACCTCGTCGTCGTTCGTGTTACTTTTCAAATTTCAAAGTTGAAAAGTCATGCTCCGCCAACCACCACCACGATTTCCCCTTTCACTTCTTTTTGGGAAAAATGTGTTTTCAAATCTGCCAAATTCGTCGAACGGATTTCCTCGAACATCTTCGAAATTTCACGCGCCACGCAAGCCGGGCGGTCTGCTCCGCAATGCTCAATCAGTTCATCGAGGCATTTCAAAAGTCGGTACGGCGATTCATAAATAATAAAGGTGTGGGGCATCGCCGCCAAAAATTTCAGCCGCGTCTGCCGACCTTTTTTGTGCGGCAAAAAACCATCAAAATGAAAAGCATCTGACGGCAAACCGCTCGCTGCGAGGGCTGGAACGAAAGCCGTCGCCCCCGGCAGACACTCGACTTTCACGCCTCTTTTGACGCACGCCCGAACCAACAAAAAACCGGGGTCGCTGATTCCTGGCGTTCCGGCATCTGAAATCAGGGCAAAATCTGCCCCGGCGGCGAGTTCTTCGGCGACGCGTTCGACTACTTTATGTTCGTTGTGGCTGTGAAATGCACGGAGCGGCGTGGCGATTTCGTAGTGGTCGAGCAGCCGTTTCGAGGTTCGCGTGTCTTCGGCCAAAACCAAACTGACCGTTTTCAAAATTCGAACGGCTCGAAAAGTCATGTCTTCGAGGTTGCCGATGGGTGTGGGAACGAGGTAGAGCAATTTTAGATTTTGGATTTACGATTTACGATTTTGGCAAAACTACGGCGGGTGTCATTCTGAACGAAGTGAAGAATCTGAGTTGGATTGTTTTATCTCGGATTCTTCATTTCGTTCAGAATGACACCCGCTGCTGCCAACTCTTTTTCTGGGAAACTTTATTTCACTACTTTTTTTAAGGTCAAAGTTTCGGCGCGGCCTTGCCGGTTCATTTCAAAAGACAAATTTTCAGCGTCGAGTTTGACCACTTTCACTACTTTTTCGGATTTGCCGGTGGCGGTGGTGTAGAGTTTTTCACCAGAATTTCGCCAAACCCCAACCTCGGAATATCCTTCGCCGAGTTGCGCGGTGTAATTTCCGTCGTCCGAAAATTCGAAACGAACCATTTCGGCATCGGGCAACCGGGTGCCGTCCCCGGCAACCCATTCAATGCCAGTCCATTTGCCAAAAAGTTGTGGGTTCCGGTCATTTACCTTTGCACAAAATGAAATGAGCATGAGGGCAAAGAGGATGCATATCGCAGGAAAAATATGTTTTTTCATGACGTTTACAATTTTATCTAAGAAATTTTTCATCGAACGAAGGTAGTTTATGACCAGTATGGTTTGCAAAATCACCCGCCTCGTGGCCTTGCTTTTTATGATTCCTTTAACCTTCGAGGCGCAAAAACTGCCGCCCCGCAAGGTTTTTTTACCAAAAAATTTGAAGGAAATTTCTGGAATCACGCCTAGTTTTGGAAGTGGGAAAATGGAATTTTGGGCTTTGAACGACTCCGACAATCCAGCCGTGTTGTTCCATTTTTCAGATGATTTTTCAAAAGTTGAAAAATTTTCGAACCCAAAATTTCAAAACCGAGATTGGGAAGCCCTCGCCTCCGACCCCGCCGGAAATTTGTACATCGGCGATTTCGGCAACAATTTCCACCGCCGCCGCGACCTCAAAATTTATATTTTCAATAAAAAAACCAACTCGCTCGACTCGCTCGAATTCGTTTACCCCGACCAAAAACAGTTCCCGCCGCTGCCCGGCCACCGAAATTTCAATTGCGAGGCCATGGTTTTTTGGCGCGACTCGCTGCACCTTTTTTCAAAAAACGATTTCGACGGCAATTTTTTCACGAAACATTACGCGCTGCCCGCCCGCCCCGGCAAGTTCACCGCGCAACTTTTGGACAGTATTTTCCTAAAAAAACGGGTCGTGACCGATGCCGCGATTTCCCGCGACGGCCAGACTTTGGCTTTGACTACCTATTATTATGGTATGAAATGGAAAATCATCCCGCAGTCCGGCGCGACGGTCTGGTTTTTTGATGGCTTTTCAGGCAGCCGTTTTTTTTCGGGAAAGGTTTCAAAACAGAAAATTCGGAAGTTTTTGCTGGCGAGGCAGGTCGAGGCGGTTTGTCATTTTGATAAAAATGTTTGGTTGGTGGGAAATGAAAAAATGTTTTTCAACCGTGCCTCGTTGCGGCGTTTTAATCGCAAACCCAGATAACAATGGGAACGCGGATTGGGCGGATTGGGCGGATTTCCACGGATTTTTGGGTAGAAAACCCGTGAGAATCTGCCCAATCCGCCCAATCCGCGTTCCTATTGTTATCTGGGTTGCTGCCGCATTTTTCGACAAAAAGTTGCGAACCGTTTTACTTTTGCCCGCCCCATTATCCCATTTCCAAATTCACCCATTATCCAATTAAAATAAATGGCCCGCCCAAGCAAAACAGAGAAAACTGCCGAAACCGACCCCAAAATCACCCCGTTGATGCACCAGTACAACGCGGCGAAGGCAAAATACCCGGAGGCGATCCTGCTTTTTCGCATCGGCGATTTTTACGAAACCTTCGGCGAGGATGCCATCAAAACCGCGCAGGCCGTCGGCATCACTTTGACCAGCCGCAACAACGGCGGCGTGGATTTGGAACTCGCCGGTTTCCCGTACCATTCGCTCAACACTTATTTGCCGCGCCTCGTCCGGGCGGGTTATCGCGTGGCGATTTGCGAACAAATGGAAAAACCGGTCCCCGGCCGCGTCGTCCGCCGCGCCGTCACCGAGGTCATCACGCCCGGGGTCACGACCGACGACACGCTGCTCGAACATAACCAGAACAACTTTTTGGCGACCGTCGCCTGGGGAAAAACCGACCATTTTGGCCTCTCGTTTTTGGATATTTCGACCGGCGAATTTTATGTCAGCGAGGGCGACACAGGCACTGCCGACAAACTTTTGCAAAGTTTTTCGCCCCGCGAAGTCGTGCTGCCAAAAAGCAGGGTGAAAGAATTTGCCGCCATTTTTGGCGACAAATTTTACGTCTCCACCCTCGAAGATTGGATTTTTACCTTCGATTTTGCCCGCGAAAAATTGTTGCGCCAGTTCCAGACCGCAAGTTTGAAAGGTTTTGGAATCGAAGAAATGCAGCTCGGGCAGGTGGCAGCGGGCTCGGCCCTCCACTATTTGGCGACGACCGAAAACACGCGGCTTGCACATATTTTGGGCATTTCGCGGCTGCAGACCGAGCAGTACGTTTGGCTCGACCGGTTCACCATCCGCAACCTCGAACTGATAAATTCGAACCACGAAAGTGGCCGTTCGCTGCTCGATATTTTGGACAAAACCACCTCGCCGATGGGTGCGCGGTTGATGAAAAAATGGGTTTTGCTGCCGCTCGTTTCGCTTTCGCAAATCAAGGAAAGGCAGGAAAACGTGGCGTATTTTGTTGAAAATCAGGACGATATCGAAAAATTGGATTTGCAGGTGCGGCACGTCGGCGACCTCGAACGATTGATGTCGAAAACTTCCGTCGGAAAAATCAATCCCCGCGAAGTGATGCAACTCCGACGTGCTTTGATGGCCATCGAAACCGTGAAAAAGATGTTGGGAACGATGGAAAACACCGGTTTGAAAAAAATCGGCGAGTCGCTGAACCCCTGTTTTTTGCTCCGCGAACGCATCGAAAAGGACCTCGCGCCCGACCCGCCGACCGACATCAAAAAAGGCGGGACCATCGCCGACGGCTCGAACGCGACCCTCGACGACCTGCGAAATGTGGTGCGGAACAGCCGCGAACTTTTGCTCGAAATCCAGCAGCGCGAAATCGAACGGACGGGCATCCCGAGCCTGAAAATCGGCTTCAACAACGTGTTTGGGTACTACCTCGAAGTGACCGCAAAATGGAAAGATGCCGTCCCGAAAGAATGGACGCGCAAGCAGACGATTGCCAACGGCGAGCGATTTATTACCGAAGAACTGAAAAATTTGGAGGCGAAAATCCTGACCGCCGAGGAAAAAATACAGGAAATCGAGGAGCGCGTTTTTCGGGAACTCGTCGAGGAAATCGCTGGATTTATTCAGCCCATCCAACATTCCGCATCGCTCGTCGCGCGGCTCGATTGCCTGCTTTCTTTGTCAAAATTGGCCATCAAAAACCATTATTCGCGCCCAGAAGTCGATGAATCCACGATGATCGACATCCGCGACGGGCGGCACCCGGTCATCGAAACACTGCTGCCGACGGGCGAAAACTACATCCCGAACGATGTTTTTTTGTCGAACGACGAGGTGCAAATCATGCTCATCACCGGGCCGAACATGGCCGGAAAATCGGCACTGCTCCGCCAAACGGCACTCATTTGTCTGATGGCGCAAATCGGGAGTTTTGTCCCGGCAAAATCGGCGCGGCTCGGACTGGTTGACAAGATTTTTACGCGCGTCGGGGCGAACGACAACATCTCGGGCGGCGAGTCAACTTTCATGGTCGAAATGAACGAAACGGCCCTCATCATGAACAACATCAGCGAGCGCAGCCTCATTTTGCTCGACGAAATCGGGCGCGGCACTTCGACTTACGATGGTATTTCGATTGCGTGGAGCATCGCCGAATTCCTGCACACCAACGACCGCGCGGCCCCAAAAACGCTTTTCGCAACCCATTACCACGAGATGAACGAACTGGCCGAGAAGTTCGAGCGCATCCACAATTTCCATGTTTCGACGCGGGAAGTGGGGCAAAAAGTGGTTTTTTTGAGGAAATTGGTGCCCGGCGGCTCGAACCACTCGTTCGGGATCCACGTGGCGAAAATGGCCGGGATGCCGCAGCAAATCGTGGACCGGGCGAACGACATCCTCAAAAATTTGGAAGAAAAACACGTCGAACCGGGCGAATCCGCGCTGCCGACGCAGGCCAAAATGAAAGAAAAAGTCAAAAAAATAGTGCCGCAAATGCAGTTGTCTATTTTTGAATCGCTCGACCCGTACACCGTAAAAATCAAGGAAGAACTGCTGAACCTCGAACTGAACACGATGACCCCGATTGATGCGCTTTGGAAATTGAACGAACTGCGGAAGATTGCGGAGAAGAAATAAAAATTATCAAAAATGAAAATCAAAAATTTCGAACTCGAAAGGTATTTTGCGAAGCATGAATTCTCGGCAAAGTACCTATTGTCAAGTTCCGATTGCGACGGTATTCCGGTGCAAAAAGTGCTCGCGCTGGCATCGGAAATTGAACGTGAAAATTGGGAAAATTTGAGGCTCGGCTACACCGAATCGCGCGGGGGCGTGGATTTGAGGAACGCCATCCGGCCACATTTCAAAAACATTGCCTTTGAAAACATCCTCGTTTGCTCGCCCGGCGAGGCCAGTTTTTCTTTGATGAACGTTTTGTTGGAAAAAGGCGACCACGTTATTTGTATGTCCCCGATGTACCAGTCATCATATCAAGTGGCAAAAAGCATTGGGTGCAAGTTGATATTTTGGAAACCTGAAAACTTTAAAAATAAATGGCACTTCGACCCCTCGCGGCTCAAAAAACTGGTCACTCCAAAAACCAAAATGATCGTCGTCAATTTTCCGCACAACCCGACCGGTTTTTCGCCGAGCCAATCGGATTTGAACGACATCGTTTCAATTGCCCGAAAACACGGAATCGCCCTGTTTTCAGATGAAATGTACCGTTTTTTGGACCACGACCCACAAAATGCAATCCCTTCTGCATGCGATATTTACGAAAATGCTTTCAGCCTTTGGGGCACCGCCAAAACTTTTGGGATGGGAGGTTTGAGGCTCGGTTGGCTGACCAGCCAGAACAACAAAATCTTGGACAAAGTGGAATCCTTCAAAGATTATCTTTCCATTTGCAGCAGCGCGCCGAGCGAAATTTTGGGAACAATCGCTTTGAACAACATGGATGAATTCGTGCGTCCCAATTTGGAAAAAATCAAAACCAACATCCAAATTTTCAAAAAATTCAGCGAACGGAACGGCCATTTTTTGGATTTTCCGGAGCCAAATTCGGGGTCGACAGCCTTTGTAAAATTAAAAATCAAGGAGGACGCGATGGTTTTCGCCGAGAAACTGGTCCAAAAAACGGGCATCATGTTGCTGCCCTCCGAGACCTTTGAATATGGCACGAAACACGCAAGGATCGGGTTCGGGCGTGAAAACCTGCCGGAAATTTTAGGTATTTTTGAAAAATTTATCAAAAAATAACTCAATTCGGCAAAAGGAAACAAGTCGGGGCGGGTCGAAAAGCAAGCACCGATTGATGCGTTTTTGAAATTGAACGAACTGAGGAAGGTTGCCGGAAAAAAAATGAACCCGCGATGGCGGGTCCATTTTTTAGTTTTCCATTGCTTTTTTCAAGTCGAGGATTTTTTCGATTGGGACATCAAAATTAAATGCTATTTCTTCGGGCAGCATTTTTGGGTTTTTTCGCATAAATCTCATAATGCCTTCTTCCATGCCTTTTTCCATGCCTTTTTCCATGCCTTCTTCCATGCCTTTTTCCATGCCTTTTTTTTCCAGGTACTCAGTCAGCACTTGGATAGAAGTTTTCTTTCGCCTTTCTCGTTTAGTCTTTTTAACCAATTCTGCGGTCTCCATAATTTCATCTATTTTGAGTGAAGAAATATTGTAAATATAGTTTGAAGTGAGTTCTATCAAATAATCAATCAGTTCAGAACTGACTTCTTTATCCACAAAAGTAAGGAACAGTTCACGATGTTTTCGGAAATAATCATTGTCAAAACCCTTTTTCATGGACAGAAAGATGGTGCGGAGCAACAAATTTCTTTTCATCGCCACCATCGTTTCCCGGCTCATTTTTTGAAGGTCAATCAACAAAAACGGCAGGTTCGGAATGTATTTCACAAAGCCCGCCGGCACTTCTCCGTACTCATTTTGAATGGTCGAAATTGTCAATTTTTCCGAGCCGTGGTAAAAAATGATGGGTATCGTCAAAGTAAATTTGTCCTGCTTTTTTTTCAAATCATCTTCTTGATTGTTGACCAAATATCGCCCAATTTGGGGAAAAATGCCCCGACCCGGGTTGCGGCTTTTGTGTTCCAACAAAAAACAGATCCGCGCCAAACCACCATTTTTGAAGGCGCAGGTAAAAACCAAATCAGTTATTGACCTTCGAAAACGCTTGTCTACAAAAGTATCTTGGCACTGCGTCAAAGTTTTCAAATCAAGTTGGCGCAACATTTTTTTGGGAACCACAAATTCCAAAGTACGACGTGCGACGATTGGGATTGAAAATGCCGCACGGAAATAATCGTCGTCCGGACGTTTGAAAATGGCGGGGATTGGTAAAAATTCCATTCAAGTAGGTTTTTGATTTTGTCTGCCAATGTATTTTTACTTGGTTGAAACTGCGCCGCCGCCCGACACATATTTTTTAAAAATTTTCGTTAAAAAACATTTTTTAAAATATTGAAAAACAATGGTTTAAGCCCCTTTTTCCAACCGAAAATCCACCCATTTCTTCGCCTCCGCCATCAATTTTTCAGCATCCTCCGACCGCAAAACGGGGCCGTAACAAACCTGCATCCACGTCGTTTTTTCCCGAAACCTGCGCCCCGCGTGGCTTGCAAAACTCTCCTCGCCAATCCAAAAATCCTCCTCGTTTTCAAAAATCAAGGCCACTGGGACGACCGCCACTTTGTTTTTCACAGCCAATTGAAAAGCACCTTTTAAAAAAGGCAAAGTCAATCTTCCCGCCGAAGTCGTGCCTTCCGGAAAAATGATGATGGATTCGCCTTTTTTCAAAGCCGCAGTCATCGCCCGGAGCGTCGCCATGCCACCAGATTTGCTCTGGCGGTCGAGCAAAATCACGCCGCTCAATTTTGCCCCAAAACCCAAAACCGGCCAATCGCCCACTTCCGATTTGGCCACCGGGAGGGCGTCCACATCGCGCAAAATCAAAAGCGGGTCGAGGTACGAACGGTGGTTGGCCACGATAATGCATTGACCATCAGGGATTTGGCCTTCTATTTTGACTTTGATTCCAATTTTTGGAAAAAGTTTTTTTGCCCAGCGGCGGCGGGTCGCCCGCATTTTTTTCACTTTATCTTGCCCGCCGAAATAATTGAAAAACGCGACTTCCGCCACAATTCGAGTCGTGAAAAAAATGGCGGAAAACGCGCGAACCAGCAATCGAAACATTTGAAAAATTTAAAATTTTTAGCCGACAAAGGATGAAAAATTTTTGGACAATTCTGATTTGGTTGGGTTTTTCCAACTTTGTTTTTTCCCAAAATCACGCCGCCGACAGCCTCGTTTTTCCCCAAAGTTGGGCGGGCAATTGGGCAGGCGAATTGCAAATTTTCAACAGTCGCGAACTTGCCCAAAAAATACCGATGTTCTTGGAAATCAACAAGATAGACACTTCCACGACCGGCAGATTTACGTGGGGAATGGTTTACGTTTCGAAAGAAAAAGACTGGCGACCCTACGAATTGGTGCCGGTAAAACCGGAAATTGGCCTCTGGAAAATCGACGAAAAAAACTCCATCGCGATGGAAAGTTATCTTTTTCAAAACAAGTTTTTGTGCTGGTTCGAGGTCGGGGGCTCGCGGATTTTATGCACTTATGAATTGACCGCGCCGGACACGATGGTTTTTGAAGTGATGGCTGGAAATGTAGAACCTGCGAGCACGACGGGCAACACAAAACAAGACGAAGAAGAAATTCCAGCGGTGAAAACATACCCGTTTTCGGGTTTTCAGCGGGCGGTTTTGAAGAAAAATTAGGTGTCAATTGGAACACGGATTAAACGGATTAGACAGATTTTCACGGATTTAATTTTGGAGAGAATTGTAATTTCAAAAAACAAGTCCGTGAGAATCCGTTTAATCCGTGTTCCAATTATTACCCAGTTTTCAATATTTTTCCTTGCCCAATTTTTGCAAAAAATGCACCCCCGCCCGCCCCAAAATCCACCCGTGCGCTGCCAAAGTTTTCAGCAAACCAAAATGTTTTCGCATCACCGAAAAACGGTCTTTCAAAGATTGGCGGTGGCGTTTTTTGGACATTCCGCCCATCAAATAATCGGTCAAAATGGCATTGGCAGGTGTGTTTTTTCTGCTTTTTTTTAAAATTTCGATGCACCAATCGTAATCGGCGCAAAGATTTTTGGGTAAATATTCAGGTGAAATCGCGCGGCGCGGCACGAAAGATTGGTGCACGACGAGCATCCCGCCGAGGTAATCTTGCCAGCGAAGTTGAGCCGGGATTTTTCGCGTCGAAAGTTCGGACATCGTTCCGGCGGGGCGGCGGTTTTCATCCACGAGCATCGTTTCGCCAAAAAAAACATCGGTTTCGCGCTCCATTTTTTCGGCCAATTTTTCCACCGTTTTTGGGTCGTGCAGGTGGTCGCCAGCATTCAAAAACCAGACAAAATCGCCCGTCGCCAGCCGCAAACCTTTGTTCATGGCATCGTAAAGGCCAGCGTCGCGCTCGGAAATCCAGCGGAGATTGGGCATTTCGGCGGCATATTTTTTTACCAAATCCAAAGTTCCGTCCGACGATGCACCGTCAATAATCAGGTATTCGATGTGTGGATAAGTTTGATTTTTGACACTTTCCATCGTGCCTTCCAGCAATTTTTCGCCATTGAAAACGACGGTGATTATTGAAAAAATAGGTAGTTTCATGGCAGCAAAAGTAATTTTCCATTACCTTTGAAACCTAAAATTTCCTGAAAAAACCATCACCTTAAATCTTCAAATTCGACGATGAAGCACATGCTACTTGCCCTTTTCTCCACTTTTTACATGACCGTTTTTTCCCAAATCACGGTGACGAACGCCACTTTTCCGGCGGTCGGCGATACTTTGAAATTTGCCCGCGACGGCAACACGGCAATTTCAAATGCCATCACGGCACCAGGCGGGCCTCAAAATTGGGATTTTTCCGGTCTCCAATTTGAATCGCAATTTTCCACCATTTATCAACCGGCCTCGGCGGGTTCGCAAGTGGCACTTTTTCCGGGCGCGGGTTTGGTTTCGATTGGGCAGCAGGGCGAGACTTTTTACAAAAAATCCAGCACAAAATTTGAAAGTTTGGGCTACGCCGGTGCCGACCCGGCCAATTTGGGCTTGAATGTCACCGCGAAATTTTCGCCGCCCGTCGTGCTGCGTCGTTCGCCGATGAATTTTTTTGATGTCAATCAGATAGAAACCAATTTGGTCATCCCTTTTAAAGCAGCGGATTTGCCGGACAGCCTGTTTTCGGGTTTTCCCGGCGCGAATGCGATTGATAGTGTTCGTTTTCGAATCAATTATCTACGTTTGGACGTGGTGGATGGTTTTGGAAATTTGAAAATCCCAGGCGCAAATTTCGATGTGCTCCGCGAAAAAAGGACGGAATACACTACCACGCATTTGGATGTGAAAGTGCCGCTTTTTGGCTGGCAAACTTTGGGCGATAATTTGTTCAATTTTTTGGGGACGGACACGACCGTGACCCACCGTTTTGTGAATGACAAAGAAAAGGAAGACATCGCTGTTTTGAATTTGAGCAACGATGGCTCGGGACTGAATTCCGTCGTTTTTAAAGATATGCTTGCCACTTCGGCGAACCACGAAATTGACGACGCGCCGGGCAAAGCCAACATCCAAGCCTACCCAAATCCGGCGGTCGAAACCGTCAGTTTTTATTGTAAAAACTTGAACCACAACGAATACACGCTGAAAATTTTCAACATCGTTGGCAAAACCGTCTGGAAAAATGTGGAATGGATGTCGGGCGACCGCGTGATTTCGCTCGATTTGGAAAACTTCAAAAAAGGGCCGTACCTCTATTCTTTGACCGACCGGGAGGGGAAAATTGTGGCGACAAAGCGGCTGGTAATTCTAAAACCGTGAATTGGTTATTGGGGAATTGGTTACTGGGAAACTGTTTATTTGGCAAACCCCTGTTTCCCAGAAACCAATTCCCCAATAACCAATCACTTTTTCTTGACAAATCCATGCAGCACCACTTCCGTTTCCTGCGGCCAAGAATTTGAGGTGACGGTGATGGTTTTTTTCTGAAATTCGGTGCGGTCGGCGGTGTTGAATTTTGCCAAAATTTCGCCCGTGCCGCCCGGTGGAATTGGTTCTTTTGGCCACGTCGGGACGGTGCAACCGCAGGATGCCCGCGCATTTGAAATCAAAAGTGGTACTGTGCCCGTGTTTTTAAATTTATATGCGTGTTGCACGACCTCGCCTTCTTTTACCTCTCCGAATTCAAATTCGGATGCCTCAAAAACAATCCTCGCCATCTTATTTGTATCCAACGGTTGGTCGGCAGAAATTGGGTTTCGCACGACTTCCGCGTTGCCGCCCGGAATCGGTGTTCGGATTTCCTGCACGGAATCGCTGCCACCGGAATCATTTTTGCAGGCATTCAAAATTAGAAAAAGGGCAATGCCCAAAACACTTAATCTCCTGATTTTCATAAACTTAGATTTTTGTCTGAAAAATTTTCGACAAAGGTATAACCCGTTGACTGGTTATTGGTTGATTGACGGCGGGTGCAAAAAATCCAATTTTTGGTGAAATATTTGCTCCGTAAAATTGGAAATTGCTTTTGCGGCGATGCCTGAAAACCAATTTCCCAGTTTCCCAATCACAAATCACCAACACCAAATGCGACTTTTTTTACTCGGTTTCATGGGCAGTGGGAAAACCACTTTGGGCATTTCGCTAGCGGCGAAATTGCGGATGCCTTTTGTCGATTTGGACGCGCTGATCGAATCGCGCGAGGGCTGTAAAATTGGGCAAATTTTTACCGAAGTGGGCGAATCCGGTTTTCGGCTGATTGAACAACGACACTTGCACACTTTGAAAAGATATCGGCGCGCGGTGATTTCGACGGGCGGCGGGACGCCCTGTTTTTTGGACAATTTGGAATGGATGCACCGTTTCGGCACGACCATTTTTTTGGAAACGCACCCTAAAATTTTGGAAAAAAGATTGATCGGAAAACGCTCGCACCGGCCCATTTTGAGCCGTTTTACCGAAGATGAATTTTTGGAAGGCATCACCGAGATGCTCGGCGAGCGAAAAAAATTTTATGAAAACGCGCAATTGATTTGCAAAATGACCGGCGATTTTTCCACTGACCTGAATATTTTGGGCAAAGCCGTTTATGATTTTAGGACTTTGCAAATGGAAGTTCGTGCAGCTGTGGCAGCCGCGGCAGCTTGATTTATTTCAAAAATTTCTCCGCCACCGCTTCCAAATCCATCCCACCAAAAGTCCCCGACGACATCAGCAAAAGATTTTTTTCTCCTGAAAAATCCTTTTTCCGCAGCCGTTTTTCCAAGTCCTCGCGGTTGGTAAAAACTTCCACGTGCGGTTCGCCGAAGGCTGATTTTACTTCTTTTTTATCCAATTCCGGCAGTTTTTTCATCGCCAGAGTGTGCGGATCGTAAAAAACGATCGCGTGCTCGGCCTGCGCCATCGCGTTTTGATATTGTGGTAAAAAATCTTTGTTCAGGCTGCTGAAAGTATGCAATTCAAAAACGGCGGTCAAAGGCCGGTCGGTGTGCAGCGTTTTTACTGCGTCAATTGTTGCCCGAAGTTTCGAGGGCGCGTGGGCAAAATCTTGCCAAACCGAGCCGTGATCATTTTCCAAAATCGGTTGCAGCCGCCGCGCCGCGCCTTTAAAAAAGGCCAAATCAATCAGAAAATCTTCCAGTTTTATCCCCAATTCGCCGCAAACGATGGCCGCCGCGCGGGCATTCGACAAATTGTGCGTGCCAAAAGCATGCATTGGGACTTGCGGTTTTCCCCACAATTTCACGTACATCGTACCTTTAATAATGGTGTGCGGGATGGGTTCGTACGGTAAACTGAAAAAATTGGCGAACGCCTTCCGTTTTTCAATCAACTTTTGAATTTCGGCGTCCGGTTTGAACCAAATCAAAGTCCCTTCCGGCTCGATGGCCGAAATCAGTTGGTCAAATTGTTTGACATAATCCTCAAATTTTGGGTAAACATTCACGTGATCCCACGCGATGCCCGTCAAAACGGCGATGTGCGGGCGATAAACCACCATTTTGGGGCGCGGATCGAGCGGCGAAACGGAATATTCGTCGCCCTCGATGACCATAATTGGCGCGTCGGAAAGCCGCACCGTGTTTTCAAAACCTTCGACCGACGCACCGACGAGGTAGTCAAAATCCATTTTTTGCTTTTTCAAAACGTGCATAATCATCGCAACTGTCGTCGTTTTTCCATGACTTCCGGCGATGACGATGCGTTTTTTCTTTTTCGAATGTTCAAAAATGAACTCCGGGTACGACATCACCGGCAGCCCCAAATTTTGAGCAGCAACCAGTTCGGGATTGTCCCGCCGGGCGTGCATCCCCAAAATGACCAAATCCAAATCCTCTGAAATTTTTTCAGGAAACCAGCCCAAATTTTCGGGCAGCAGCCCCGCATTTTCGAGGCGTTCGCGGGCGGGGTTGTAAATTTCGTCGTCCGAACCTGTGATTTTGTGGCCGGCAGCGCGAAGCGCGATCGCCAAATTGTGCATCACTGCACCTCCAATTGCAATTAAATGGATTTTCATAGCAAAGCGGTGTTCCGAATTTAATTTTGGGAGTAAAAAGAATTTAACTTAAAGTCGGTCAGAAATTTTGCCGAAGGTTGGGAGAGTCTATATTTTTGTGGCGAATTTAGCCCACCGTCGGAGATTTGGATAATATTCAAAAACCTTTTTCCGTTTCTCGGCTTAAATAATTTGAATATCAGTTTCCAACTTCAATTTAAAAGAAATTTCAATGAAGAATCTTAAAAGAATCGCCATTTTCGCCATCGCTGCCTTGTTAATTTTCGCTGCTGAATCTTGCCATCGCGGTTACGGTTGCCCAACCGACCTTTAATTTTGAGTGGGAAATTGGGATATTTTGAGTTTGAAATATTTCATTTTCGCGGCCAAAAATTCAGGTTTTGAGTTTTAAAAAAAACCGTCCACAACTCGGACGGTTTTTTTTTGTTTTCAATTGAACCAACCTAAACGAACATGCAAAATCCAACTTTTAAAAAAATGAACTGGAAAAATATCACCTCGATTTCTGACGTCGAAAACATCGTAAATGATTCGTTTTCAAAAACTTGCATGATTTTCAAGCACAGCACGCGCTGCGAAATCAGTGCCATCGCCAAGTATCGTTTGGAAAGTGATTGGGCAAATTTGGAACAGCCCACCGAGCCGTTTTTGCTCGATTTGATTGACCACCGCGATGTTTCAAATTTTATTTCTGAAAAATTTTCAGTGTTTCACGAATCCCCACAAGTACTTTTGTTGAAAAATGGCGAGTGTTTTTTTGACACCTCGCATTTGGACATTTCAGTGGATGAATTGAATGAAGTTTTTGAAAAAATTTAGATAGTTCAGAAGCAATCTGAGTTTTTCAAAATACCGGAATGCCGTTGTTGGCGTCCTCGCCAACAACCAATTTTCCGAAAAATGTCAACGAAGTAGTTGTTGGCGAGGACGCCAACAATGGTAAAAAACTCCACTTTTTTTAAGAATCTCTCCTCCTTTTTGCCTCCCGGCATCCTTTTTGAATTAGGTACTGAAACACGTTTCAAATCTCATGAGAAAATTTTTATTGCTCGTCATTGCCTTTTTGGCAGGGCTGAATTACATCCTTTTTTCCCAAAACGACAGTTTGCGCGGCCTCGAAACGGCCCTGCAAAATGCAAAAACAGAAGTTGAAAAAGCCGCGACGCTCAATCGTTTGGCCGAGTTTCAGAGAAAAAGCGGCAACCTCGCCGCTGCTGCCGAAGCCGCCGGGGAGGCTTTCGAAATTTCAAAATCAGAAAATTTGGAATCCGAATTGGCCGAGGCCCACGACCAGTTGGGCTTGATTTTCGAGGCAAAATTTGACTTTGGAAATGCCATGAAATCCTACGTTTCCGGCCTGAAAATCCGTGAAAACGGGGGCGACGCTGCGGGCACGGCTTTGTCAAAATACCATGTCGGTCGCTTGTTTTTCTTGCAAAATGACCTCGAAAATTCCCAAAACAATCTCGAATCTGCTTTGCAAAGTGAAGATCCGGAAACTTTGGCCGCAGCCAACCAGACGCTCGGCGAACTTTGGCAAACCAAAAAAATTTTCGGAAAAGCACAGCAACATTTTCGCATGGCACTCGACCAAAAAATCGAGGCCGAAGACCTGCCCGGCGCGGCAGAAATTGCCAATTTGCTCGGAAAATTTGCTTTTGAACTCGGCGACAATGAAGGTGCGCTGGTTTATTTCCGGCAGTCGTTTGATCTCAATTCGAGCACCGAAAACCTTGCGGGCATGGCCAACGACAACCTCAATTTGGGCCGTGCGCACCTCCAAATCAACACGACCGAAGAGGCTTTGACCGCTTTTCAAACCGCAGAAAGGTTGTTCCGCGAGGCAAAAGATGCTGTCGGCACTGCCAAAAGTTTGGTCGCGCAGGCCGATTTGCTGCGGCGCGGCGGAAAATCGGCGGATGCTGAAAAATTGCTGGTCGCCGCCACCGATTTGCTTTCCAAAATCCAGGCCGTGCCGGGCGTGCCCGAAATTTTCAAAAACATCGCCGACGGCCACCGCGAGGCGGGCAATTTGAATTTGGCCTACCAAAATCTGGTGAAATTCACGGAGGCCGAAAAAGCGGTTTTTGGTTTTGAAAAAAACAAGGCCATGCTCGAATTGACCACCCGATATCAATCAGAATTTGCTGCGGAAGAACAGCAACGGGTCATCGAAAAATTGGAAATACAACAGGCTGGAAGTCAAAAAGTACGCTGGGCTTTGCTCGGAATTTTGGCTTTTGCGGCACTGGCTTTGTGGGCAATGTTCCGCTCGAACCGCCAAAAAAAGCAGGATAACAAAACATTGCATAGTAAAAACGTAGAAATTGATTCCAAAAATCGCCAGTTGGGTGAAAAAAATCAGCACCTCGACGAATTGAACAACCGGCTCGTCGGCGAGATTGCGAACCGCGAAATGCTCGAACAAACTGCCTTCGACCGAGACAAATTTATCACTTTGTTGAGCCGTGAAATGCGTTCGCCGATTCAAGATATTTTGTCAAAAACCAGAACGCTGCTCGCCGAAAAACCGAAAAACGGGAAAGGCGAAGCACTCCGAAACATCCAATTTGGCGCAAGCAATTTGTTGGTGATGCTCAACGATTTATTGGAACATTCAAAAATCGAGGCCGGAAAAATCATGCTCGAAAGCGAAGAATTTGAGGTTCGAAAAATTGTGGAAGAGGTAAAACATCAATTTTTACCGGCGTTCAACGACACCGCAACAGGTTTTGGCGTGAAAATTTCGGAAGATGTCCCGGTGAAATTGCTGGGCGACCCGCTGCGTTTCAACCAGATTTTGAGCAATCTTTTGACCAATCTTTCGCGGCACGGCGATTTTACTGATGTCCGTTTGGATTTGGATGTCGCCGAATCGGACGTGGATACTTTGGTTTTGAAAATGGAATTGAACGCCGTCGGCCACGGCCTCGAAAATGAAGAAATCGAGGCACTCGCGCAGCCGGTTTCGACGATTTTTGACCAAAACAGCGAGGAACGCGGGGCGAATGTCATCAGTTTGGCTTTGGCAAAACGGCTCGTGCATTTGCAAAACGGCTATTTTGAAGCCGAAAACATGGGCGATGTCGGCTCGATTTTTACCCTGAATTTGCCTTTCAAAAAAGCGGGCCGCGTGCAAACTTCGGTGCCCGATTTCTTGGCAAAAAACCCGTTTCCGCTGACTGGAAAGTACATTTTGGTGGCCGAAGACAACAAAATCAACCAACTCGTGGTGGTCAAAATGTTGGAAAAAGCAGGCGCGGTAGTTGTCCCGACCGATGACGGCGTGGCGGCTTTGGAAGCATTTCGCGCCGGAAATTTCGACCTCGTTTTGATGGATATTCAAATGCCGCGACTCGATGGCTACCGAACCGTCGCCGAAATGCGGAAGGACGCCGACGAGGCAAAACGCAGCGTGCCAATCATCGCTTTGACCGCATCGGCCTACCTGACCGACAAAGACAAAGCCGAACTTTTTCAGATGAACGACCACATCGGCAAGCCGTTCAGCCCGGAAGAATTGATGGAAAAAGTGGTGGGGGTGTTTGTGAAATAAATTGGTGATTTGGCAATTTGGTGATTTGAAAAACACGCTCCAAATCACCAAATATCCAAATCACCCTAAAAAAGAGCCCGGTGCAAAAACCGGGCTCTTTTTTTGTGCGGATTTGTGTTATTTTTGCTCACGTTTAATCATCGCCGACCATTCATTCCTACCTTTTTTTGGGCGGCGCACCGTGAGAATGCTGCATTTTTCAACTTCAACAATCTATTTTCCGATGAAATTTTCAATTTACCTAACTTTCGTTTTCCTGTTTTTCATTTCCTCGATCCCTGTTTTTTCCCAAGATGTTTCGTGGGAAAAATTGGGCGGCCTGCCCGGCGGCGGTCGTGCCGACCAACTCCACGAAGATTCGCAAGGCCGATTGTTTTGGCTACGGAACGAATATTTTGGGGGCGAGGATTCGGAAATTTTCCGTTCGCTCGACAGCGGTTTGAATTGGGAAAAAGTCCAATTTCCAAATGTGCCAAACGTCGTGTTTGATTATTCGGTTTTCGGAGAAGACAAGGCGATTTATCTGCACGGTCAAGGCAATTCTTGGAAAACTTTTTTATACCGTTCGACCGATGGCGGCGGCACCTTTCAGTTGCTGAACGATGAGGTTGACATGTTTGAAAACATAGATTTGGTTTTGCCATCGGGCACCATGTTAAGTAGTGGTTTTGGGCAAACAATGCGCTCTACCGATTGGGGAACGACTTGGCAGCCCATTTTAACCAACGCAAATTCCCAAGACAATGGTTACAGTTTTTATTACGATGCGGCAAGTCAAAAAACCTTTACCATCGGCAATAAATATGGCAATCAACCAAATGAAGACACTTTGAGGATTTTTTGTTCGACAGACGATGGCCTCAATTGGGACTTGATTTTCGAAAAATTTGATTTTGCCGCCACTGCCGGATGGGTGACCCGAACGCCAAATGGGACGATTTTTGCTGCGATTGCCGAAAATTTACTGATTCGTTCGACCGATGGCGGGATAACTTGGGATGAAATGGATCTGACAGGTCTTAACAATTCAAATTGGTATTATGCCAGCCAAATATCGACTTTGCCCGGCGGCGATTTGGTTTGTGCGATTGGTGGTTTCCCGTTCCGCTCGGCAGACAATGGCTCGACTTGGCAACCGATGAAGCATATTTTGTTCATTAATGATTATCGGAACGGCATCAAAGCCACGTCGAACGGGAACTTGTTTTTTAGTGGCAGTAGTTTTTACCGCTCCACCGACAATGGGCAAACTTGGAAATTCGCCTCGACCGGCATTTCGCACGGCGCACCGACCGACATGGCTTTCAAAAACGACCAAGAGTTTTATGCCACAACCCTCGACGGTGCATTCGAGACCAGCGATGGCGGTTCAAATTGGACACTTTTGGAAGACAAACCAGCACAAAAATTCTTGTTCGGAATTGAATTGAACGCGGTCGGCGATGTTTTTTACAGCAATCTCGGGAACCTTTTTCGCAGGTTGAACGGCGCGGCGGCGGCTGAAACCTTGCCTATTGTATTGTCTAATTACAATTATTACTCTGAACAAATGGCGATCAATTCGGATGGCCAAATATTTGTTAATTCGTATGATACGACTCTGAATTGGCATTCCCTTGCGCGCTCCTCAGACAATGGAAATACTTGGCAGCCGCTAAATATGCCTTTTTCTTTTTATGAAATGGTTCAATTGAAATTCGCTCCGGGCGGGAAAATGTTGTTAAAATCTTTGAGTGAGATGTTCCGTTCGGAAGACAATGGTGTAACTTGGGAGTATTTTGATATCAATAATTTTTACTCGGGCTTCATTGAAAATGCGCCCAGCGACCAAATTTGGGTGTTCGGCAGCAACCCACAAGGCGAAGAGGTCATTTTTAAATCCATTGATTTGTTCGCAACTTGGGATTCCACGCTGATTGACCCGCTGTCGGGCATTTATTTTAGTGGCGGTGATTTTGCACCGGTTATCAACCAAGCGGGGCATGTTTTTTCAGAAAGTTTTGGTGGAAACATTTCGCGGTCGGTGGACGGCGGCCTGACTTTCAATGATTTGCCCGTAATCGAAAAATACGGCTTGTACAGTATGCAAGGTCTTTTTTTGGGAACCGACCAAAAACTCTACGTTTCCGACCAAATCGAAGGCCTTTTTCGCACAAAAGACCCCACCACGGACTTCACTTTGCTCACCGGAAAAGTTTTTCACGACGTGGACGAAAATTGCCTCGCCGCCGCGCCGGACTCCATTTTGCAGGCCATCAAAGTCAAAATCAGAAAAAACACGACTGGAAATACTGTTTTCGGCACCTCCGACGCGACTGGAAAATACCTCGCGCCGGTCAGCCTCGGCGGGTTTCAGATCGAGGCCGTGCCGCCGTCGAAATATTGGTCGGGCTGCGTTTCGACCACGCAAGTTTTGGCCGCCGACCTCGGCACGACGGTGGATTCGGCGAACGTCGTTTTGAAGCCGCTCCAACATTGCCCGTTGCTTTCGGTGGATTTGCAGGCTGGTTTTTTGCGCCGCTGTTTCGATGGTTCGTATTTTGTTTTTTACAAAAACAGCGGCACCGAACCTGCCGCCGGAGCCTTCGTCGAAGTGACGCTCGACCCGTTTTTGGTTTTTAAAAATGCCAGTATTCCCCTCACTTCTCAAAATGGAAATGTCCTGAAATTCGACCTCGGACAAGTCGGAATCAATAAAAAAGGCAGTTTTCGCATTGATTTTGAGGTTTCCTGCACCGCGCCGCTCGGCCAAGTGCATTGTTCGGAAGCCCATATTTTTCCAAACCAACATTGCCCGGCGTGGCTCGGCGGCGAACTTCGCGCCTTTTCGGACTGCGGCGGGGCGGGCGGCACGCACCGTCTTTTTTTGAAAAATATTGGTCAAAATGATATGCTTTCGCCCGCCGATTGGAGTTTGGCCGAGACCGATTTCACCACATTTTACGACACGTTGGTGAGTTTTCAATCCGGAAAAATCCAACTCGCTGCTGGCCAAACTTTTGAAAAAACGATGCCCAACAACGGCCATGCGTTTACGATTTGGGCAAATCAGGAGCAAAATTTCCCATTGATTTATGCCCAAACCGGTTCGCAAATCAAAGATTGTGGGCAGCCGGGCGGCGCGACCGATTGGTTTTGGGAAAATGCGCCGTTCGCCAGTTCGTCCTGCCAATCGAACAACGGAAGTTGGGATCCGAACGACAAATCCGCGCAGCCAGCAGGCATCGGTGCCGAGCATCGAATAGAAAAAAACACGACGCTCGAATACCTCGTCCGTTTTCAAAACACGGGCACCGACACGGCTTTCAACATCGTCGTGCGCGACACGATTTCGCAACTTTTGGACCCGGCGAGCATCGAACCCGGCGTGTCGAGCCATGCCTATCGTTTTGAACTTTTGGGCACGGGCGAGGTCGTTTTTACTTTCAACAACATTCAATTGCCGGATTCAAACATCAATTTCGCGGCCTCCAATGGCTTTGTAAAATTCCGGATTTCGCAGCGCGAAAACCTCGCCGACGACCTCGTCATCCGAAACCGGGCGGCAATTTTTTTCGATTTCAATGAGCCAGTTTTTACAAATACCGTCGAACGCACCATCGGTTTGCCGAAAAATCCGACCATCGGAACTTCGGAAAAAGATTTGTCAAAAAACGTTTTGGAGGTTCGTCCAAATCCGGCAAGTGCAGAATTTGAAATATTTTTTTCGTCAAAAAATGATTTTAAAAAAATATTTATCCTGACCGATGCTTTGGGAAAAATCGTGCGGCAGGTCAATTTTTCGGGAGAAAATCTGAAAATCGAGCGGGGAGATTTGCCGAGCGGGGTGTTTTTTGTTTCGATAAAAAATGAACGCGGTGAACTGCTCGCTGCTCGGAAAATTATTTTGCAATAAAAAAACTGGGTAGGATTGGAGCGCGGATGACGCGGATT
>JANNMS010000290.1:0-2951 GCA_031398055.1 Saprospirales bacterium
ACCAGGTTTTTTCAGAGGTGCGGAGCACCGAAATATTCCGGTGCTCCGCACCTCAACTTAGACTTCCCTTGCATTTCTACAAATATTTAGCGGCTCTGCCGCATTTTCAAGTACTCGAAAATTTACTTTCAACTACTTAAAAACCGGGGTAACTACTTACCTCACCCTAAATCCCTCTCCAAAGGAGAGGGACTTTCTACAGTTTTTGATTCAAAAAACGATACTTTTTGGTTTCCCGACGGCAAACGTTTATCGAAAAATTATGGCCGGTGGGCAAAAAAGTAGTCGTTGGGCAACTTTGGCTTTTGACATTTGTTCTCCCTTTTTGCCCAAAAACCCACCGTTCATAGTTTATCGTTCATAGTTCATAGTTAAAAAAAAGATGTTTATTCTAAAAATGGCCTGGCGCGACAGCCGTCGCAATCGTTCTCGCTTGCTGCTTTTCATTTCTTCGATTGTTTTGGGCATCGCGGCGATCACTGCGGTGCGTTCGTTCACCGAAAATTTGGTGCGCGACATCGACCGCGAGGCCAAAACTTTGCTCGGTGCCGACCTTGCGATTGACGGAAATCTGCCCGCGCCGGACTCGTTGCTCGCCCCGTTTTTGTTGCCGGGCGGCGACCGGGCGGAGATTATTAATTTTACGAGCATGATCCGTTTTCCGAAAAATGACGGCACGCGGCTCGCGCTGGTCCGGGTTTTGGACGGCAATTTTCCGTTTTTTGGAAAATGGAAATCTGCGCCCGCCGATTCTTGGCAAACATTTCGAACTGGAAAAACGGCTTTGGTTGACCATGCTTTGATGTTGCAATTTGGTTTGCAGCCCGGCGACAGCGTCCAAATTGGGCGCGTGGTTTTCAAAATCGAGGGCGATTTGTTGTCCTCGCCGGGTCGGGCGGGGATTGCTTCGAGCGTTGCGCCGGTGGTTTTTATTCCACGTAACTGGTTGGATTCCACGGGTTTAGTGCAAAAAGGCAGCCGGGTGCAGTACCAATATTTTTTCAAAATGCCGGAAAACACCGACGTCGACAAACTTTTGAAATCTCAAAATGAAAAACTCGAACTCGCCAAACTCGATGCCGACACCGTCGAAGACCGAAAACGTGGCATGGGCCGGGCATTCGGCGATTTTGGGACGTTTTTGAATTTGGTCGGTTTCATCGCGCTGCTGCTCGGCTGCATCGGGGTCGCGGGCGCGGTGCACATATATATTAAGGACAAATTGCCGACGGTGGCCATTTTGCGCTGCCTCGGCGCGAGCGGAAAAAAAGCATTTTATGTGTATCTCACGCAGATTGCGGGCATTGGTTTTTTGGGTGCGCTGGCCGGCGCGGTGCTCGGCTCGCTTTTGCAAAAACTTTTACCGGCGGTGATGAAAGACCTTTTGCCCATCGAAAATATCAGTTCCGATATTTCGTGGGGCGCGGCTGGGCAAGGCATTTTGTTGGGTTTGTCGGTGGCGGTTTTGTTCGCGTTGCTGCCACTTTCGGGCATTTTACGGACGTCGCCGCTGCGGACTTTGCGGGCGAGTTTTGGCGAACACGAGGCGGATAATCGGTGGCTGCGGTGGATAATTTATATACTGATTTTGGGGGCGATTTTTGGTTTTACTTTTTCGATTGTCCAAGATTGGCGGATGACTTTGAATTTCATGGGCGGGGTCGGCGCGGCGTTTTTCCTGCTTTTTGGCATGGCCAAAACCATGACTTTTTTCCTGAAAAAATTCTTTCCAAAAAAGTGGAGTTACGTTTGGCGACAAGGAATTGCCAATTTGTTTCGCCCTGAAAATCAAACAGTTCTGCTCGTCGTGACGGTTGGTTTGGGGACGATGCTGCTGTCCACTTTGTTTTTGATTCAAAGCTTATTGTTGAAACGGGTGTCGTTCACCGGCAGCGGCGGGCAGCCAAACATGGTGCTTTTTGACATCCAATCTGACCAAAAAGAAGGCGTGGCCGACCTCGTCCGCGAGGCGCAAATGCCTCTGATTCAACAAGTTCCGGTGGTGACGATGCGGCTGGAAAGCAAAGATGGAAAAACAAAAGCGATGGCCGTGGCCGACAGTTTGAGGCCGCGCGAGGAACGCGAGCACGGCTGGGTTTGGGACCACGAGTGGCGCGTGACGTTCCGCGACACGCTGACGGATTCCGAAAAAATCATCGAAGGAACGTGGGACGGGCAAAACACGGCGGCTCCCGGGCAGCCCGTGAAAATATCTATTTCGCAAAATTTGGTGGCCGATTTGAAGGTCAAAATGGGTTCGAAAATCGTGTTCAACGTGCAAGGCACGCGGCTCGAAACAGAGGTTGCGAGCATCCGCGAGGTCAATTTTAACAAAATCCAGCCGACGTTTCAGGTCTTGTTTCCGGTGGGGGTTTTGGAAAAGGCACCGCAATTTCACGTCGTCGTTTCGCGGGTGGCGAGTGCTGAGCAGTCGGCGAGTTTTCAATCAAAATTGGTCAAAAATTACCCAAATGTCTCGGCGATTGACCTCACCCAAATCTTGAAATCGGTGGACGAGGTTTTGAATAAAATCAGTTTTGTCATCCGTTTCATGGCGATGTTCAGCATTTTGACGGGGCTGATGGTGCTGATTTCTTCGATTTATCAGGGAAAATATGCCCGCATCCGGGAGTCGGTTTTGCTCAGGACTTTGGGCGCGTCGCGTCGTCAGATATTGAAAATCAATGCGTTGGAGTATTTTTTGCTCGGTGCGCTGGCTTGTCTCGGCGGTTTGATTTTGTCGTTGGCCGGGGCGTGGGCACTTTGCCAGTTTGTTTTTGAAATGCCGTTCGACCCGGATTTGCGGCCGCTGGCGGTGATTTTTTTGATCATCACCGGGCTGACGATTTTGATTGGACTTTTCAACAGTCGGGAAGTGGTGACGAAACCGCCGCTGGAAGTCCTCCGCGCCGAGGTTGGATGAAATGGGACACGGATTTGCAGGATTGGAC
>JANNMS010000337.1:0-7280 GCA_031398055.1 Saprospirales bacterium
ATGCCGTAGGCATGGCATTTTATCCGTGAATGTTGCTGCCAAAATGCCATGCCTACGGCATTTTTAATAAAACGCACTTCGATTTTCTACCTAAATGCCAACCCTACGGGTTTTTGAAATTTTAATGCGTTTGACCTGTTATTTCTACGCAAGAAAGTGGCGTATTCTTTTTCTGTCTGTAAAAGTTCTCGGATGTGGTTTGGGTCAACACCGTTTAGTTCGGCAACTTCGCGGAGCAGGTCAAATTCTTCCTCCTCCCGTTGCAATTGTTTATTGTTATCAGACATGGCAAGCGGCTTTTTTTTGATTTGCTGATAAATATCTGTTACCCGGTGTTCAAAACCGCCATCGTAATTCCATTGAACTTGAATAGCGGCCAACTCCGGGCGTGAAATTACTTCCAAACCAGTTTCTTCTTCAATTTCGAGCACTTGTTTCAATAGTTTGGCCCGGATATGAAACTCAAACGGCCCTGTTTTTTCTTGCCCCAATCTATTGATGGGCATCCGAGCACCGGGTTCGTCGCGTAATTCATTCAAATAATCCCTAAAAGTTAATAGCGGAATCATCCAATCTTCCCCATTTTCAATCAAATTTTCCATTGATTTATCGCGGCTGACCACCGTGCAAACCCAACATCCAAAACGAGAGTTGCCACAACTCGAAGTCGAAGTATCAATTACCAATGGACATTCGGCAGCATTTTCAGAAGCATTTCTGTACATCGCAACCAATTGTTTGTTGTCGCCGCCCCAAAACGAAGGCACTTGAATCAAATATTTCCAAACTTCATCGGTGGTCAAATCTGTAATCGGTGCATACATCCAAGAGTTCGGCAAGGTGTGTTTCCTGATTTTTTCGCCCGTAATTTCTTGTAAATCATACTTTTCAAAATTTTTAGCCCGATTACTGCTTTCCGTTTTCCGGGAACCTAACACAACCATTGCCTTGCCAAATTTATTCACGGTTTGTAAAATATAGTCGTTCGTCGGATTGATTTTCATCCGCTCCGTACACCACCGGAACCAACGATTTGGGGCGGGATAGCCTTTACCAATCAGATTTATCCAAAAACGGTCTTCAATTTTCGGGACAACTTTCGCCACATGAAAATGATTGGGCAAATGCGAATACAAATTCTGTTTGCCCATTTTTTCAATCAGTTCCAATTGTTTGTCAATGTAATTGACCACTGCCGGATTTTCAACCAGTGTATCATTGCTTAGCACGTGAAGATGTTTGGTCAATTTCTCTTTCGGCAATTTGGCAAGTGCATAAAATATCAGTTGAAGTACGGTAGTAGAATCCTTGCCGCCGGAATAACCCAATACCCACGGCGTGTCGTCTTGCAGATAAATTTGTTGGATTTCCTGCGTAATTGCTTTTATTTTTTCCGGTAAAGTCATCAGTTTATTGTTTTTTTAATTTTCCCAAAGGAGGTTGGCAAAGGTAGAAAACCGAAGTTCAAGTGATGCAGCAAATTTCCCGGAAGACGACCGGCTGCCAAATAATCAAATAGCCATTTATCTCAAAATCAATTTCTCCCGTTCCGGCCCCGTCGAAATCATGCTGAAAGGCACGCCGAGGTTTTTTTCCAATTCCAAAATATAACTTTTCGCGGCGGCGGGCAGGTTTTCAAAATCCGTGATGCCGTCGAGCGAGGTGTTCCAGCCTTTGTAATTTTTCAAAACGGGCTGCAAATCCGATTGGTCGAGGTCGAAAGGCAGTTCAGTTTGCTTTTTTCCACCGATTTGATAATGCGTGGCTGCAGAGATTTCTTTAAAATCATTGAGCACATCAATTTTTGTCATGCAAAGTTCGGTCACGCCGTTCAGCAAAATCGTGTATTTCAGTTGTGGCAAATCAATCCAACCGCAGCGGCGCGGGCGGCCGGTGGTCGAGCCAAATTCTGCCCCGTTTTTGCGCAGTTTTTCGCCGATTTCATTTTCCAATTCCGATGGAAATGGGCCGCTGCCGACCCGCGTGCAATATGCTTTTGTAATTCCAATCACTTTTCCAATGCGTTGCGGCGCGATGCCCAAACCGGTGCAAACGCCCGCAGTGATTGTGTTTGAAGAAGTTACGAATGGGTAAGTTCCAAAATCAATGTCGAGCATCGAACCTTGCGCGCCCTCGGCCAAGATTTTTTTGCCATTTTGAATGGCATTGTTGATAAAATATTCGCTGTCCACAAATTGCAGTTCGCGGAGCGATTCGAGGGTTTTGAACCACGCGGCTTCTTCCTTTTCAAAATCAAACGAAATTTCTGGGTAAATTTTGAGCAGTTCGAAATGCTTATTTTTCAAAGAATTGTACCGCTCGCGGAAACTCGGCAGTTCGATGTCGCCGACGCGCAGGCCGTTCCGACCCGTTTTGTCCATGTACGTTGGGCCGATCCCTTTCAAAGTGGAGCCGATTTTTGCCTTGCCTTTGTGGGCCTCGCTCGCCGCATCGAGCCAACGGTGGGTCGGCAAAATGAGGTGCGCTTTTCGGGAAACGAGCAATCTGTCCTTGAATTCGACACCGCTTTCTTCCAAAAAATCCAATTCTCGTTTGAACACCACCGGGTCGATGACCACGCCGTTGCCAATCAAATTGATCAAATCTTTTCGGAAAATACCGGACGGCACGGTATGGAGCACATATTTTTTGCCGCCAAATTTGAGGGTGTGCCCGGCGTTCGGGCCGCCCTGAAAACGCGCCACGATGTCATATTTTTCGGCCAGAAAATCTACGATTTTGCCTTTGCCTTCGTCGCCCCATTGCAAACCAAGAATTACGTCAACTTGCATTTTGGTGAAATTTTGACACATAGGGCACCTAGTTTTTTTCACATAGAAGCAAATAGAATTATCTGTTTCTATGTGCCTCAATGTAAAAAAACCTATGTTTCTATGTGTTTAGAAAAAAATTAAAGGCCAAAAGTACAACGGGCGAATTCGTTCGAGGCGTAAGTTTGCACCATGTTTCGGCAGATTTTTATTTTTTCAATTCAACTTTTCATTTTTTCAAACCTTTTCGGGCAGGCGACCGGCGCGCCCAGCCCGTTCGATTTGACCCACCGGCTGCCGAAAGAATTGTTGGCGACAACTGCGACCGGGGAAAATGTTTTCAAAAACCCGTTCGATGTCCGGCCACACCTCGCGCCCGGCGCGGAAAAAAACAGTTTGGTAAAAAAAACGGAGGGCAAATCTTTTATCAAAAGCATCGGTCTGCCGAAAGGCCAAAGCAGTTCCAAAACTTTTCTTTTTTGGGCTTTGGTGGTCACCTTGTTTTTTTTGGCGTTTTCGATATCGGTCAACCGGTCGGCGGTCGTCAAAGCATGGCGCGGTTTTTTGAACAACAGCAGCCTGACGATGGCACACCGCGAATCGCTCACGCAATCCGGCGCGATACCTTATTTATTGTTGTACATCAATTTTTTGCTGAACGCCGGGGTGTTTTTGTTCCTGATTTTGCGGTCGTTCAAAGGCGAAAATTTCAACAATCCGGCGATGTTGGCTGTTTGTGTTTTTGCCATCGGATTGATTTTTTCGTTCAAACATTTGTTGCTCCGGTTGGTAGGTTGGCTTTTTCCGGTGGCTGCGGAAGTAAATCGGTACAATTTTACGATCGTCGTTTTCAATTGCGTTTTGGGGTTTTTCCTGATGCCTTTTAATTTTTTGATTGCGTTTTCAGGTGATTTTCAATCGTTTCTGATTTTTTGGACCATCGGTTTGGTCGCCATTTTTTATGGCTACCGCATCTTGCGGAGCATTTTGATTGGGTCAAAATTTTTGGTCGGAAGTCAATTTCATTTTTTGTTATACCTTTGTGCTGCAGAAATTGCCCCTGTCTTGATACTTTTTAAAATGGCAATGCAATAATAGAACGATGAACTATGAACGATAAACTATGAACAACTTGGCAAAACGTTCATAGTTTATCGTTAAAAGTTCATTGTTAAAAAAAATCACCTTTCCATTCACCAAAAGCAAAATCGCCCGAATGTCTGTAACTGCAGCATCTGTTCAGGAAACACCGACCTACCAGCGCGTACACAACATTCTAATTTCCCAAGCAAATCCGGCTGTGAGAAATGCATATGATGAACTTGAACGCAGGTTCGGGGTGCGGATTGATTTCACCCCGTTTGTTCAGTTAGAAGGTTTGACCGAAAAAGAATATCGGAAAAACCGGGTCTATCCGAACGAGTTTACCGCCATTGTTTTTACGAGCAAACACGCGGTTGACCATTTTTTCCGGCTGTGCCACGACATGCGCATCAAAATGTCGGAAGAAACGAAGTATTTCTGTACAACCGAGGCCATCGCCAATTATCTCCAAAAATTTATCATGTTCCGCAAACGCAAGGTTTTTAATGGGAAAAAAGCCATTCAAGACCTGAAATCTTACATTTTGAGGAACAAAGAGGAGAAATTTTACATCCCGACCAGTGACCAAGGCAACCCGGATGTGGCACGTTATTTCAAAGAATTGAAAGTACCAATTCAGGAAGCCGTGATGTACCGGACGGTGAACAACGATATCAGCGCGTTGAAAGACATCAAATATGACATCATCGCGTTCTTTTCGTCCCTCGAAATCAAATCCATGTTTGACCAATTTCCTGATTTTCGGCAGGACGACCGGCGGATTTGCGTGTTCGGCCCGTCGGCCAAAAAAGCGGTCATGGACAAAGGAATGCACGTAAATATCCTCGCCGGGACGCCAGAAGCACCTTCGATTGCGGTGGCTTTGGAGAATTATTTGAAGGTTTCGAATAAGGAGGGGTGAGATTGGGATATTGAGAAATTGGGATATTTGAAAAAAACAGGGCGGCTCGGCATGATTGCTGAACCGCCCTGTTTTTTGTCTTTTTTAATTGTAAAAACCAATTGTCCAATAACAAAACCAATTCACGGTTTGGCAAAAAGTGGCGTGAAAGTGGCCGTTTTTTCACCTTTACTATTGATAACAAAAAATTCCCCGTCCTCGATCCAAAGCGTGTGCATAAAACCGACCCGCAAATTTTCTTCATGAAAAAGGTCAATACAAAACACTCGGCCAGCATAAATATTCGTCACTTCCTGCATGACGGTGTGGCCGATGACCATTTGTTTGGCGCCCGCCCACCGCAACGCAGCCGTGATGTGCTCGTCTGAAACTTGTTTTTTGGCAATGCCACGAAACCAAAAAATACCAGTTGTTTGGTCAAAAACTTTTTGAGCGGTGTTGTTTCTGATTTTTTCAAATGGCTCGCCGATATGTTCGCGGCTCACTTCATTGACTTGCGAAGGCGATAATTTGGATGAATAAATTTCTTCGGAGATGCCGCCATGACAAAAAACGGTGCTCCCAATAATTTCAATGGCATTTTTTGTGCGCAGCCAGCGACCCAATTCGGTGTTGGCGGAATACCAATTTTCGTAGGGTTCATGAATAAGTTTTGCGTTTTCAAAATATTTATTTCGCAGGTAGCGCAGGTCGTCGGACAAATTCATGATTTCGTGATTGCCGAGAATGAAATGCACTTTTCCACCCGCGTCTTCGGCCTCGATTTCCAGTTTGTAAATCAACCAAAGCACTTCTGTAACATTCAATCCCCGGTCAAAAAAATCGCCGACCATCACCAAATGACCATCGCCAAAAGTCCAATGAAATTTTTCATTCATCACGCCCGCTCCGACCAACATGATTTTAAACCCCTCAAAATTGCCTTCGATGTCGGAAACCACGAGCATTTTTTCAGGCTCGTCGTATTTGTCGGGTTCGATTTTCAAGGAGTCTTTTAGTTGGAAAATAAATTTTTCCTTGCTCGGCAAGTGGCAAGTCAGGCGTTTGATTTCATTTTTTTGGTCAAAAATTTTCTCTTCCATTTGAAAAATGGAGTCGCGGAACACGACCGATTTCACCAAAATTTTTCCATCTCGATAAATAACCAACGGGCCGTCGATGCCTGCTTGCGATAAATCATCGAAAGGTGGGTTCCCAAAAATCGGAACACCCAAAAAGAAAAGAAAAGTAGAAAGCAGAATTGGTAACTTCATTGATTTGGTCATTTTGAAATGAAACGCGAAAACTCAATTTGGTTTCTTCAACCGTGCCAATTTTGACATAAAACTGACTTCAAACACGGTGAACACCACATAAATCACCAGAAAAATCAAGACGTACAAATTATTTTGAGGCCGAAGAACGGATTTGTAAAAAAATAAAATGCCGAACGCGACCAGCATTTTTCCAAAAACAGAGGACAAAATGAGGTTATTAAATGCAATCCGTTGGTCGCTGACTGCCGATTTTTTTCCTAAAAAAAACAAGCCGACACAGAGCATTGCGAAAATCAAAACCGTGCAAATTGTAAAATTCAAATGCAGCCGTAGCGGCTCGACCCACCAAGAAATAGCTGTCAAAAAGGCCAAAGTGATGCCTGTCAAAATCAATAATTGGGAATAAAACTTGCGGGAAAGGTTCATTTTTTTTCATTCAAAAGTTGTCGAACCACTGAAATCATGGCCAAAACCATAAATCCGACGGTCAGAAAAACAGCAAAAACCGGGCGTTCGTAACCCATTTTTTTGTCGAGCCATTTTCCTAAAAAGACGCCGAGTAGGCACGCGCCTAAAAACATGAAAGCCATGCCGCCATATTTTGCGTAGGCTTGCATGGATTTTCGATTTTCATTTGGCTGCGGGGACATTGGCTGCAGGAGTTTTTGGAAGTTGGTTTTTTTGTGAAACATCCTCGACCATGCCGGATTGCATTTTGCAAGCCACATTGAATTTTGCGCCACTTTGAACAATGAGGCGGTCGGTAAAAATATCGCCATCAATTTTGGCATTTTCACGGACGTTCAACAAATCCTTCACGCGCAAAACGCCCCGAAAAGCACCTTCGATGACCGCACTTTGGCAGCGGACTTCGCCATCCACCAAACCAGAAGGGCCGATAATCAACTTGGCAGCGCAGTCCAACTTGCCTTTAATAGTACCGTCCACACGCAGGTCACTTTCGCATTTTATCGTGCCTTCGGCCAGCGTTCCCTTTACCAAAGTATTCACCGCACCGGAGGGCAAGGGTGTCGCGGCACTGCTGTTTGTATTTTTTTCTTCTGAACTTTTGCTACTTCCAAACATAGTTTTTAATTTTTAGCGGGCAAAAATGAAAAAGATTTCCGGCGCGCCAAAGCCACCGGAAATCTTTTTACAAAATTAGGATAATGGGAAATTGGTTACTGGGGAATTGGAGAATTAGTTATTGGTTACTAGAAAATTGGGAAATTTGAATTTCCCAGTAAC
>JANNMS010000056.1:0-7136 GCA_031398055.1 Saprospirales bacterium
ACTTCTTATGTTTTCTGATGTGACTCTGTGGTAAAATATATTCGTGGTCAAACATAAATATTGAGCCAGTCGCCCTCGATTTTGAAATGCCCCCGGCCGTTCGTCGTCTGGTCTTTCACGACTTGTCGACCGATGAAATTGAGTACTTCCTCGCGCCGGGCGAGCGGCAGTTTGGTTTCTTTTTCCCATTTTGCCGGGCTGGGAATGTTGATGCTGGCGACGCAATCGCCGCCGCTAAATTCGAAATAAAGGGCAAATTTGGCCTCCGGACTTTGATAATGGACGTGCCCGGAGCGGCCATCGTTGGAGTACGAAACTTTCGTGCCGCCCGAGTTTCCGCCCAAAAAACCGAAGAGTTTGCTGATGAAATTACCGTTTCCCATTTTTTCTGAAAGGATAATTGTGGTAAAAAAGAATGGCCACCGTCATCACGCCGATGGCAATCCAGAAAAATTTGGAATGCCAAACGACGTCCGGAACGTAGCGAACGCCGGGGCCGAAAAGCAAGATTTGCAAAAAATTGAAAGTCATTTTTAAAACCTGATTTTGATAAAAATACTGCCAGCCACCAGCGCGATGAACAGAAAAATCAGCCCAGCCAAATAACCCATTCCGATGCCGGGGCCTTGCGTGCTGTATGCCGACAATGCTTTTTCAAGGACAAAATGTCCGCCGACCAGCCCAAAAATCCAGACCCGCAGCAGCAGCCAGTTTTTCTCGACCGACGGCATCCACCACAGCCCAAAAACGAGCAGCGAAACCGCCGGAATCCACAGCCAGAGGTTTTCAATAAAATCGTCCATCGCCTGCGTCGGCGGGGTGTTCATTTTGCCAACAACGGTGGCGGCGAGGTACATCAGCAGCCAAAAAAGTTCGGGGCCGAGCAGATATTTTGTCATTGATTTTGATTGATGATTTTGATTGTTTTTTCGAGCGCGGCGCGGAAATCTGGGTCGTTTGCCGTCGCGTCGTGCCAGTTCAAATTTAAAAGTAAAGTCCTGTCATTCAACGCTTTATCGCCGTACATGCCCCACATCGACAGCACGTCGACCGCTTTTTTGAAATGGATTTCGTGGTCGCCGCGCAGTTTTTGGA
The DNA here is from genome assembly GCA_031398055.1 of Saprospirales bacterium. Taxonomy (GTDB): domain Bacteria; phylum Bacteroidota; class Bacteroidia; order Chitinophagales; family Saprospiraceae; genus M3007. Next base: position 1,096 of record JANNMS010000056.1, read on the forward strand.
TGATAAAATTTTCGACCGTCCGATTGCCGCGCAATTTGAAAAAACAGTTGAAAACATAGTTGCGCCAGTAATCTGATTCATCCTCGAATTCGAGCAGTGAAATTAGGGTTTCCGCGCCGCGTTCGGATTTTGGGTCGGTTTTGAGGAGCGATTCGGAGAGGTCTATTTTTTCGCGCGGGGTCGGCGGTTTTGGGGGTTCGGGCGGCGGCGGTGCATTTTTCGAAAGACCAAAAGTCGATTTTTTGCCGAGAAATTGCTCGATTTCCGCCCGAATTTCTGGGGTGATTGCCGAAAATGGCCGCGGCGGCTCGTGCAAAAAATTTTCAAAAGACAAAAACCCGCGACTCGGCTCGGAATCTCGAAAAGTCAAATACCCGATTTCGATGCCGTGCGCCCGGACGTCGACAAAATCGCGCCGGACGTGGTCGCCCTCCGACCAATTCAAGTCCGAAACGGTCAGCGCGGGGTACTCGAACAACTCAAAATGTGCCGCCGCCGCCGGGCAATCCGACCTCAAAAAAGCATCCCGAACGATGCCAATTATTTTTTCCCGAAGCCTCAAATCGGGCATCGGTTGGAGCGGCCCGTAAAACCAAAAATCGCTGAACAATTGCTCCGAAACCCATCCCAACCGGCTGTCGTATTCCCCGGAAACGTCTTTGTAAAAAAGTCCCAACTCGTTGATTTTCAATTCCCAACGATTGTTTGAGGTGGCAGAGGTCGGGTAAATATAGGTTCGTTCTGAAATTTTTCCAGGGCGGAAATTTTTCCAAAAATAAAGGTGCAGCCGTGCGGTTTCCGAGAGTTCGGCGAGGTTTTCGGAAACCATTTCGGCGGCTTTTTGCAGGGCTGCATTTCGCTCGGCGAGGGGTTCGCCCGCGAGCGGATTGGGCGTTTCGAGGAGTTCGGGGATGGGCCAAGTTTTTGGGCCGATGACCGTTTCTTGGACGATGCCGTTTTCGGTGAAATGGAACATTTTCAATTGATTTTGGCTCAATTATGATTCCAAGTTGCTGTTTCAAAAAGGTGCGTAGCACCTCGATATTTGTAGAATTTTGTAGCCAAAATTTTAAAAAGGTGCGTAGCACCGGAACATTTGACATTGAAATATGACGGTGCTACGCACCTTTTGAATCGCTTTTCTTTGTTTTTCTACAAATATCGAGGTGCTACGCACCTTTTTGAAACAGCAACTTGAAATCATAATTGAGCCAAGTTTATTTAGGTTGATAAGGTTGATAAACGGTTTATTTTCTGTGAGTTATCAACCCAATCAACCTAAATAAACTTTATCAACGGTATTTTGAATTTTAGATAGAAAATCTACTCAATAATATGAACACAAAAACATTGCTTCGCAATCTTTTCTCTATAATTTTCTTTTTGTTTTTATCAAAAACCTTATCCGCAACACACATTGTGGGTGGCGAAATGACTTATCGTTGTCTCGGCCAAAATCAATACGAAATCAAGTTGCAGGTTTTTAGGGATTGTTATACAGGCGTTCCTGATTTTGATTCATTGGCTTGGGTATCAGTTTATGATGCAAATTGGAAATTAAAAAGCACTTTAAAAATGCTTTTTAATAAACAACGCGATACACTTCCTATCATTTTATCTAATCCCTGTTTATCCGTTCCACCCAATGTTTGTGTGAATACAACCACTTTTTTAGATACAATTACATTGCCTTTTTTAGCTGGTGGATATACACTTGTTTATCAACGTTGTTGTAGAAACCAATTGATAAGAAATATTTATGACCCATTGGATACCGGAGCTAGTTTTTTAGTGCAGATAACAGAAGATGCTTTGGCCGTTTGCAATGCCGGTTGTATTTTCAAATCGTGGCCTCCCGTGGCCATTTGTGTAAATCATCCGATAGATTTTGACCATGGCGCGACCGATTCTGATGGTGATTCGCTGGTTTACAAATTGTGCACACCGTTAAAAGGTGGTTCAACAATTGACCCGAAGCCCGAACCACCACCGCCGGGGCCATACGATTTGGTGGATTGGAAATCACCGCCGTACAATTTGACGAATGTTTTGGGTGGGCAACCATTGACAATTGACCCAAAAACGGGTTTTTTGACAGGTGTTCCGAACACGATTGGCAATTTTGTGGTCGGGATTTGTGTCGAAGAATATCGGAACGGCACGTTGCTCGGAACGACCCGCCGCGATTTTCAATACAATGTGGCCGATTGCGGCGAACCGGCGGCGGCGTTTTTTGCCCCCGAATTTCTTTGCGATTCGAAGACTTTGAAATTTCAAAATCAAAGCCAAAACGCAGCGAATTATCAATGGCTTTTTGATTTTCCAAATGCCAATCCGGCTTCCAATTTGAACGCGCCGACTTACACTTTTCCAGATACCGGAAATTATACCATCGCTTTGATTGCCAACAGCACAAACGGCACAGGTTGTTTGGATACTTTTTTGCAGGAAATCAAGGTTCGAGATCGTTTCGTCGAGGCTTTTTTGAAATATTCGTTTCCGGATTGCACGGATTCTTTGACTTTGGCGGCTGCCAATTTTTCAACCGATACGGTTTTTGGCGTCCAATCTTGGCTGTGGACTTTGCGATTTCCGGACGGGACTTCCCAATCTTCGACTTTGGAAAACCCAGAATTTACCATAAAAGGTTGGGGTTTGCACGTTTTGCAACTCGAAGTAGTTTCGAAAAATGGCTGTCGAGACACCATCACACAAAAATTTGCCGCGCCGTTGCCCGATCTTTCTGCTTTGATTTTGGAATGGCAAATTTGTCAAGGCGACTCGATTCATCTCAACCCAAACCCGGTCGGAGGCATGACTTATTTGTGGTCGCCGACCTCGACTTTGGACATCCCAATCCACCCCGACCCGCTCGCATTTCCCACAAAATCAACGGTTTACACCGTCGTGGCGACTTCCACAAAAAGCCCCTGCACCACGACCGGGCAGGTGACGGTTGAGGTTTTGAACCCCGGTTCGTTGGTTTTGACAGCCGACCCGCCGAAAATTTTTATTGGAAGTTCCACGCAACTCACCGCAAATATGCCGGGCGTGGATAATTACACTTGGGACAGCCACCCTACCCTTTCCAGCACCTCTGTTTTTGACCCGGCGGCGACACCGACCGACACGACGGAATATTTTGTAACTGCCTCGTTGTCTGGCGGTTGCGAGGTGCGCGGCTCGATTTTGGTGCCTGTTATTTTTCCAAATTGCGACGAGCCGTTTGTCTTTTTTCCAAACGCTTTTTCACCCAACGGCGACTCCGAAAATGATGTTTTGAAACTCGAAGGCATTTACATCGCCACTGTTTTTTGGGTAATTTACGATCGCTGGGGGGAGAAAATTTTTGAGGCCAACTCACTCGATGATTTTTGGGACGGCACTTTCAAAGGTCAGGAAATGCCTACCGAAACGTATGGTTTTTACCTGAACGTCACTTGCCCGAACGGGACTTTTTTGGAGAAAAAAGGGAATGTTACCCTACTTCGATAACTATGAACTATGAACTATGAACTATGAACTATGAACTATGAACTATGAACTATGAACTATGAACTATGAACTATAAACTATAAACTATGAACTATGAACTATAAACTATGAACTATGAACTATGAACTATGAACTTTAAACAATGAAATGTTCATAGTTTATAGTTTATAGTTTATAGTTCATAGTTCATAGTTCATAGTTCATAGTTCAAGACATATATTCCCACCCCGTTTGATATTTCCCAATCCGTTCGCAGTAGTCCAAAAATTGTTTGTAAAACCTGTCTTTTCCAATCGTCGAACTGTCGCCGGTGACAATTAACAACATCCGCGCGCGGGTCATCGCCACGTTCATCCGACGATAATCGGAGAGAAAACCGATCTCGTTTTTTGGATTTGAACGAACTAGCGAAATTAAAACCACGTCGCGTTCCTGCCCCTGAAATCCATCTATCGTGTTGATTGTCAGTTTTTTATCGCTCGGTTTGTTGGGCGTTCCGGTGAGCAGTGCGGCGAGATCCACGTCATCCAAAATCATCCTTTCCAAATAATTGACCTGCTCGCGGTACGGCGAAATGATGGCAATCGTCGGATAATTTTCCGGAGAAAAACAGGAGAGCAAGCGCATCAATTGCTCGCGCACCAACATGGCTTCTTCGGGGTTGAAACGGCTGAATTTGCTGTTCGATTTTTTGTCCACGACGCGTTGCATTTTTTCTTCAAAACCACAACCCGCCGTGTCCACAAAAATTACGGGTTCAAAAAAAGTGATTGCATTTCCAGAATTTTCGAGGGAAAAAAGTCGCCGATTTGCCACCGATTCATGCGCTTCGAGTGCGCCGTCGTAAAAATATTGATTGGAAAAACCCATGATCGAGCGGTTCATCCGGTACTGAATTTTCAACAAACTGACGGCTTCCGGATGAAAAGCGAGGGCGCGTTCCATCAATGTTTCGGAAAGGCCTTTTTTCGCGGCGTCGTGGTTTTTGACCGTCGGCGGAAGTTGCAGCGGGTCGCCGGAAAAAATGATTTTCGAACTTTTCAAAATCGGAATCCACGCCGCCGGTTCGAGTGCCTGCGCGGCCTCGTCCATCACGCAAGTTCGGAATTTCATCTTTTCCAAAACCGGATGCACCGCGCCGACCAAAGTGCAACAAATCACCTGCGCGCCGGCCAAAATCTGGTCAATCAACTTTTGTTCGAGTTCGTTGGCCCACATTTCGAGTTCGCGGGACTGGATTTGGAGGTGTTTTTTTTCGTCGCGTTCCTCTCGCCCGTAATTTCGGATGTGCCGCCGCGACTGTCGCCGGAGTTCTGCGGCCTCCAATTTCACCTTTTTGATGTGCTTGCTTTCGGGGTGTTTTGTCAACAAAAAATCCAAAGTGTGGCGCACGATGCTTTCATCAATCCGGCTCAAATTTCCAATTCGGACGACGTTTAAACCCGCCGTGTCCAATCTTTCGGTCAACAAATCTGCGGCGGTGTTGCTCGGCGCAGTGACCAAAACACAATTTTCACGCGCACACAACATTTTGATTGCAGCTACGACCGTCGTGGTTTTTCCAGTGCCCGGCGGGCCATGAATGATCGCAACGTCGCGGGCGGAAAGGATTTGGTTGAGTGCCTCGTTTTGGCTTTTGTTGAGTTCGGGCAGTTCGACGGGCTGCGAAACGGTATCAAAAAGTGGCTGTTTTTTCCCGGTCAAAATGTCGCGGAGTTCGGCGAGGCGGTTGCCTTTTGCTTCCGAAACCTTTTTGATTGCGCGTTCCATTTCCAAATAACTACGGTCGTCAAAAAGCATATCTACTCCGATTTGACCCATCGAAACCCAGTCCGGCACGTCGCGGCCGTGCAGGATAATTTTCATTTTGTTGCGTTCGACAAAATGGATAACTCCCTGAATTTCAGAAGTTTGAACGTGATTTTGATTGGAAAAAAGGGAGACGGTTTGGCCGCCTCGAAGTTGGTGCGGCTGGTTGATTTGCGAAGTCCGCTCGACGGTCACGAAAGCTTTTTCACCAAAAGTAAAACCAGTGCCGACGACTTTCAACGGATACCACGAAAACCCAGTTTCGACGCGCTCGGCCAATGGTTTTTCCCGGACAAATTTTTTGTAATGGCTGAGGTCTTCGTCTTTTTCCTGGCGAAGCAGTTCGAGGAGTTTTGTGAAATGGGACATTTTTAGGTGGATTCGTTGATATGGTTTTGCGGTTGGGGGTGCAAATAAACAAATCAACAAATCAAGTTGGGTGGCAATTTTTTCAAATTGACTCACTGGTGCGGGTCTTCGACGGGTGAATTGTTTTCTAACAAAAATTAAACGGGGGAAAAACGAGGGTCGGTTTACCAAATTTGCCGCCGGGTTTTTACTTTTTTAAAGTTTTGGAAAACGGGAAGTTTTGGAGAAAAACAGGTCAAACGCATTAAAATTCATTCCCGAAGGGAATCAATGTTTATAGCATAGAGCAAGGGCATTTTCCTCAAATCCCGAAGGGATTTTATGTGAAAAATTGGGCAGGCGAACATAAAATCCCTTCGGGATTTCTC
>JANNMS010000058.1:0-28872 GCA_031398055.1 Saprospirales bacterium
GAGAAATCCCGAAGGGATTTTATGTAAAAACTCGCGCCTGAAAACATAAAATCCCTTCGGGATTTGAGGAAAATGCCCTTGCTCTGAGCTATAAACATAGATTCCCTTCGGGAATGGATTTTAATGCGTTTGACCTGTTAATCTAATGCTTTTTTTATAATTTGAAAAGCAATCAGCCAATGACTGTTCCTTAACTTGTATCTTCTTTTTCTTTTCTAATAAACCTTAATTTTTTTTATGAACTGGAAACTACTTCGCATCGCTTCAATGTCCCTGCTTTTTGCCTTCATGGTTCAAAGTTGTAAAAAGGACGAACCCATCCCCGAATCCAAAACCACCGATCAATATTCCCACGAAACTGCTACCGCTTGGTTTGCCGAGTTGCGGATTTTGACAAAAAAAACACCCGGTTTCACGCCGCCCGTCGCCGCGCGTGCTTTTGGTTATGCCGGCGTCGCACTTTGGGAATCCGTCGTGCCGGGCGTGAAAAACGGCAAGAGCCTCGCCGGACAGGTTTCGGCTTTGGCCAATTTGCCGACCGTCGAAACTGGGAAAATTTATCATTGGCCTACTGCCGCAAATGCTGCGATGGCCGAAATTTCGCGGAAACTTTACCCGACCACTCCGGCTGCGCAATTGGCTCAAATTGACTCGTTGGAAAACGTACTTTCCGTGAAAGCCGCCGCCGAAATCGATGGCGAAACTTTTGACCGTTCCACTACTTTTGGGAAACAGATCGCAGCCGCAGTGTTTGAATGGTCAAAAACCGACGGCGGCCACGAGGGTTACAAATCCAATTTTCCGGCAAGTTATGTCGTGCCGACTGGCCCCGGTTTCTGGGTTCCAACCTCGCCAACCAACCTGATTCCGCTGCAACCATTTTGGGGTGAAAATCGCGCCTTTGTCCCAAATATCACCTCCATTTCGCAGCCAAAACCACCGATAACTTATTCAGAATCAAAGACTTCGCTGTTTTACAGCCAAGCGTTGGAAGTCTATTCCGTCACTTCAAATTTGACGACCGAACAAAAAACCATCGCCAAATTTTGGAGCGACGATCCTGGCAATCCCGGCACGCCGCCCGGCCACAGCATCAGCATTGCGAGCATCGTTTTGGTAAAAGAAAATGCCAACCTCGAAGTCGCAGCAGAAACTTTTGCGAGGTTGGGAATTGCGGTAAATGACGCGTTCGTTTCTTGTTGGAAATGCAAATACGTCCACAATTTGGTGCGCCCGGTAACTTATTTGCAAGCACAAATTGACCCGGCTTGGACGACACTTTTGAGCACCCCGCCGTTTCCGGAATACACTTCCGGGCATTCGGTTCAAAGCGGTGCGTCGGCGCAGGTTTTGAGCAATTTATTTGGGTACAACTACCATTTTACGGACAATACCCACGCCGCTCGAACGGATATTGATGGCTCGCCACGAAATTTCAACTCGTTTTACGACTTTGCCGACGAAGCGGCACTTTCACGACTTTACGGTGGAATTCACTACCGAGATGCCATTGAAGTTGGGGCAAATCAAGGGGTTTTGATTGGGGAAGCGGTCAACGGTTTGAAATTTAGGTAAAAAATAGTTTTTCCAAAACTCAAAAATTTTTGACTTTTGGAAATTAAAATGAATGTCGGGGCGATTTTAAATCACCCCGACATTTTCATTTTTGCCAAGAAATTTAGCAAAAAACTCAATCCATACTTTTGGAAAATCGCCCGACCTTCGCCCAAAAGTTTTCAAAAATGCCCGCACCAGATTTTTCAAAAATCAATTTCAACCCCGCGCCCCACACCAAAAACGTCGAAGAAATTCATCGTTCATCGTTCATCGTTCATCGTTGCGCAGCGGGTTTTCCGCCATTTTTAGGCGGCCCATATTCCACCATGTATTTGATGCAGCCGTGGACAATCCGACAATATGCCGGTTTTTCGACCGCCGAAGCGAGCAACGCTTTTTACCGCCGCAACCTCGCCGCTGGGCAAAAAGGCCTTTCCGTCGCGTTCGATTTGGCGACACACCGGGGCTACGATTCCGACCACCCGCGCGTCGTCGGAGATGTCGGAAAAGCAGGTGTAGCCATTGATTCAGTGGAAGATATGAAAATTCTTTTTGACCATATCCCGCTCGGCGAGATGTCAGTTTCGATGACGATGAACGGTGCGGTCATCCCGATAATGGCATTTTACATCGTCGCGGCGGAGGAGCAGGGCGTGCTGCCGGAGCAACTTTCGGGCACGATCCAGAACGACATTTTGAAAGAATTCATGGTGCGCAACACCTATATTTATCCGCCCGCGCCCTCGATGCGCATCATCGCCGATATTTTTGATTTTTGCTCGCGGCGGATGCCGAAATTCAACTGCATTTCCATTTCCGGGTACCACATGCACGAGGCCGGCGCGCCCGCAGAAATCGAACTCGCCTATACTTTGGCCGACGGCCTCGAATACATTCGGGCGGGACTGGCGGTCGGTTTGACGATTGACGAATTCGCGCCGCGGCTCTCGTTTTTTTGGGGAATCGGGATGCGGCATTTTACGGAAATTGCCAAAATGCGGGCGGCACGGGTGATTTGGGCAAAATTGGTCAGCCAGTTCAACCCAAAATCCGAAAAATCGCTGATGCTGCGGACGCACTGCCAAACCTCCGGCTGGTCGCTGACCGAGCAGGACCCGTTCAACAACGTGGCCCGAACGTGCATCGAAGGCATGGCCGCGGTTTTTGGCGGGACGCAAAGTTTGCACACCAATTCTTTTGACGAAGCGATTGCGCTGCCGACCGATTTTTCGGCCAAAATTGCCCGCGACACGCAGATTTTTATCCAAAAAGAAACCGACGTTTGCCGCGCCGTTGACCCCTGGGCTGGGTCGTTTTTTGTTGAAAAATTGACCGCCGATTTGATTGAGAAGGCGTGGATTTTAATTGAAGAAGTCGAAGAATTGGGCGGCATGGCAAAAGCGATTGAGCAAGGTTTGCCAAAATTGAGGATCGAAGAAGCCGCCGCGAAAAAGCAGGCACGGATTGATTCCGGGCAGGAACACATTGTTGGAATCAATATTTTCAAAGTCGAGGACGATGCGTTTTTTGATATTTTGGATGTGGATAATTCTGCGGTGCGCGATTCGCAAATCGAGCGTTTGCAAAATATGAAACGCGACCGGGACGAAATTTTGGTGCAAAAGTCTTTGTCAGATTTGGAACACTGTGCGGCAGGAAACGCCGGAAATTTGCTCGAATTGGCGGTCGCCGCTGCCCGGAACCGCGCAACTTTGGGTGAAATTTCGATGGCGATGGAAAAATATTTTGGCCGTTTTTCAGCCACAACCCGCACGGTATCAGGCGTTTATGCCTCCGAAATAAAAATGGATAAAACTTTTGAACTCGCTCGCCGCCGGGCGGATGAATTTGCAGAAATCGAAGGCCGACGCCCTCGGATTCTCGTCGCCAAACTCGGTCAGGACGGCCACGACCGGGGCGCGAAAATCGTCGCCACTGCTTTTGCCGACCTCGGTTTTGATGTCGACATCGGGCCACTTTTCCAAACTCCGGCGGAAGCAGCGCGGCAAGCGGCTGAAAATGACGTCCACGTTTTGGGTATTTCCTCGCTCGCGGCGGGGCACAAAACGCTCGCTCCGCAGACGATTTTGGAACTTGAAAAATTGGGTCGCGGGGATATTTTGGTCGTCGTCGGCGGGGTGGTGCCGCAGCAGGATTATGATTTTTTGAAAAACGCGGGCGTGGCGGCGATTTTTGGCCCAGGGACGGTGATTGCGGAGGCGGCGGTGGAGATTTTGGAGAAATTGAGCGGGGCGTGAAATTCAAAACTTTCCAAAAAATGCTGCCAGTTTTTTTTGCAGGCAGCATTTTTTGCAAAAAAACCTGTTCATTTTTTTGGCAAAAATTCTTTCAAAACTGTGGCCATCCTCCGAAACTGCCCCAAGTGTTTTTCCAAAATTTCTGGGTCCAAAATCGCCAGCAACTCAAAAGACCGAATTCCCTTTTTGTAAAATTTCTTGGAACTGCGGGTCGCTTTTTCCAATGCCTCCTGCACTTCGTGGCGGTTCCTGTTTTCCAAATTTTGCAGCGCAGGCAAATCTTTTTCAGAAAAATTTGAAGTGCCGTAAAACTCGGAAAGCGATTTTCGGTCGGCGGCAATCCAAGTTTCCATGCAGGTTGACATCAGCATAACTTGTTGATTTCCAACTTTTTTAGGCCGTTTCCAGCCGTCGCGCTGCCTCAAATGTTTCCATGCAAAATCATCGTCCGCCATTTCCGAAAGACCCGAAACACGGTCTTCGCTGTCCACCAAAAGCAGGGAAACTTGGTTTTGGGATTTCAGGCCAATTTGAAAATCGCGGAAAGTCTCGACCCGCCCGCCGCAGGCAACGGTGCGCGGCATGGCATGGCCGGGCAGTGTTTTTTCAAACAATTTTCGGAAGCCCTCGCGCAGCCGGGCGCGTTCTTCCTTGCTGTTTCCGCCGCCCTCGATGTAAATTTTTGTTTCCATCACCAGCGGTTCCCTCCGATTTCGCCCATGCTCCACAGTTGACCGAGGCGATATTGCTCCAACCAGGATGTTAAATCTGCTTTTTCGAGTCGTTTGATTTTCGTCTGCCCGTCCTGTTTTTCGCAGACCAGCACATCCTCGGGCCGGTCGGACATGGCATCAATCAAAATATCGGAGTGTGTCGTGATGATGAGCTGGGTGCGCTCGGCGGCGTTTTTCAGCAAATCGGCAATTTTTGGTATCAAATCAGGGTGCATCCCCAACTCTGGTTCTTCGATGCAAATCAACGGCGGCGGTGTCGGGTCGAGCAAAATGGCGAGCAGGCAGAGGTAGCGGAGGCTCCCGTCAGAGAGGCGTTTTGCCGAAATCGGATGACCATTTTCAATGAAAATCACCTGCACCGTGCCACCTTCGATGATGACTTCGTAGCCCTCCAAGCCTTCGTACAAATTTTGCAGATGCTCGACCAACTGCTTTTTTACCTGCGGAAATTTTGCCAAACGGTTGAGGTACAAGCCCAAATTTGAGAAATCTTCTTCCAACCTGTCGTTTCGCAAATCAGTTGGTTGCGGTTCACGAAAAACTGTTTTTCTACCAAAAGTCCATTCTCGGTAGAGTCTTATTTTTTCGTAAAAATTGCTGATTTGGAAAAACTCTGGATATTTTTCTGAATCTCTGAGTTGAGATAAAATTGAATAATTTTCAGAAAACGAGCCTGTCATATCTCGTTTTTCGCCATCAACAAATATATCTGTTGAGAATGGGTTTGAATCAAGTAGCAAAATTTGAGTAAAATCTTTTTCCCCTCTTTCTCTTTGATAATTTGCAACAGATTCGGAATAAATTGAAAATCTGTTATCATTTGCATAAAATTCAATTTGGTGATTGATAAAAGCAGCAGCCATTTTAAAAGCAGCAGAAAATTTCGGATATTTATCTTTGCTGTCTCCTTTAAATTCCCATTCAGTGGCACCTCCCCCACGACTAATCACACCATGCAAATTGCTCGAAAACTCCTCCGAACTCCTCGGCAGCGACCGCAGCAGCGAAAAAATCTCCAAAAAATTGGACTTCCCCGACCCGTTCGCCCCAATCAAAACATTCAAATTTCCCAATTCCAAATCCAAGCCATCCGGCCCAAAAGACAGCAGGTTCGATGCTTTGATTTTTTTGATTGACTGCATTTTTCGATAAATTTTAGGCAAAAGTAAAAATTTGCCGTCCAAAAGGGCCAAGCACGTTTGTGAAACTCAAAAAGTTTCGTAAACGTGGCCTCAAACGTAGTCGAGGTCATTTCAAAAAACCGCCGGAGCGAACTTTCCCGACGGTTTTTGTTTTTTGAAAAACCGCCAAAAAGCACATTTCAACTACCTTCGCGCCTCGATTTTTCAAAAACTAAATTTTCAGAAACATATTTCCAGCATGACTTCTCGTCAAATCCGCCAGCAATTCCTCGATTTTTTCCAATCGAAAGACCACAAAATCATCCCGTCCGCGCCGATGGTGGCGAAAAGCGACCCGACTTTGTTGTTCATCAATTCGGGCATGGCTCCGTTGAAAGATTTTTTCCTCGGCAACCAAACCCCGCCGTCCAAACGCGTGGCCGACACCCAAAAATGCCTGCGCGTTTCGGGCAAGCACAACGATTTGGAGGACGTCGGTTTCGACGGCTACCACCACACCATGTTTGAGATGTTGGGAAATTGGTCGTTCGGCGATTATTTCAAAAAAGAAGCCATCGAATGGTCGTGGGAACTTTTGACCGACCGTTTCAAAATCCCAAAAGACAGGATTTACGTCTCCGTTTTTCGTGGCGACGAAAAAGAAAACCTGCCGTTCGACCAAGAAGCACACGACGAATGGAAAAAATGGATTGCCGAAGACCGCATTTTGGCCTTCGGAAAAAAGGAAAATTTCTGGGAAATGGGCGACCAAGGCCCCTGCGGCCCGTGCTCCGAAATCCATGTTGACCTGCGGACGGACGCCGAACGCGCAAAAATTGACGGAAAAACCCTCGTCAACAACGACGACCCGAACGTCATCGAAGTTTGGAACAACGTATTTATGCAGTTCAACCGAAAAGCGGACGGCTCGCTCGACGAACTTCCGGCAAAATCAGTCGACACTGGCATGGGTTTCGAGCGACTTTGCCGGGCGGTGCAGGGCGTCCCGTCCAATTATGATACCGATTTGTGGCGGCCACTTTTTGATTTTTTGGAAAAAATGTCGGGCAAAAAATACGAGGGAACGTACCCCGGAATCAACGCCGATTGGACAAAAATCGACGTGGCGATGCGCGTCGTGGCTGACCATCTGCGGGCAGTTTGTTTTGCGACCGCCGACGGCGAAATGCCTTCAAATACTGGCGCGGGCTACGTCATCCGGCGGATTTTGCGGCGGGCGGTGCGGTATTATTATTCGTTCTTGGATTTGAAAGAACCGGTGATGTACCGGATGGTGGCGATTTTGGCCGAGGAATTTGGGGATGTTTTCCCGGAACTCAAAGCACAGGTCAACTTCGTGACCGAGGTGGTTTTGAATGAGGAAAAATCATTTCTCCGAACCCTCGAACAGGGGCTGAAACGCATCGAACTGCTTGACATTCAACAAAATACAGTATCCGGGGAGCAGGCATTTGAACTGCTCGACACGTTTGGTTTTCCGTACGATTTGACGAGTTTGATTGCCAAAGAAAAAGGTTGGTCGGTGGACGAGGCAGGTTTCAAAGCCGCGCTCGCCGTCCAAAAAGCACGTTCGAGAAAAGACGCAGCGAAACAAGTTGGCGATTGGACGGTGCTTTCGGACGAGGCGGACGTGGAATTTGTCGGCTACGATTTGTTAGAAACGCGCTCGTCGCAGGTTTTGAAATACCGGAAAGTTTCGGCAAAAGACCAGACCCAATTTCAAATCGTGCTGAACCGAACGCCATTTTATCCCGAGGGCGGCGGCCAAGTTGGCGACACCGGCTGGATGATTTTTGGCAGCGAGGCGACTGGGCAGGAACGCATCCGGGTTTTGGACACGAAAAAAGAGAACACGTTGATTATCCACGTGGTCGAAAAATTGCCCGAACAAATCGACGACGACACGGTGCGCTGCCAAGTTGACGAAACGAAACGCCGACTGACCGAAAACAACCACTCGGCCACGCACCTTTTGCACGCCGCGCTGCGGCAGGTTTTGGGCACACACGTCCAGCAAAAAGGCTCGTTTTTGGATGAAAACGCGTTGCGTTTCGATTTTCAACATTTTCAAAAAGTGACGGACACCGAAATTGACGACATCGAACGCATTGTCAACCGCAAAATCAGGGAAAATATTTCGCTCGGCGAAGACCGGAAATTGAACATCGAGGATGCGAAAAAAGCGGGCGCGATGATGCTTTTTGGTGAAAAATACGGCGAAACGGTTCGAATGATTACGTTCGACCCGTCGTGGTCGCGCGAACTTTGCGGCGGCTGCCACGTCCCGGCGACCGGAAAAATCGGTTATTTTAAAATCACTTCGGAGTCGGCGGTCGCGGCTGGCGTGCGGCGGATCGAGGCGGTGACGGCGAGCGGGGCGGAGAATTTTGTGGACAAATTGGAAAGCCAAATGGACGAAATCAAGAACGCGGTGAAAGCAAAAGACATCGTTCGCGGCATCGAAAGTTTGGTCGAGGAAAACCGTGCGCTCCGCAAAACCATCGAAAAAATGATTGCCGAAAAAGCGAACGACATCCGCGACGGGCTGCGTTCAAAATTTGAAAAAATAGGGGAAATCAATGTTTTGACCGTGATTTTGCCCATTTCTGATTCAAATGCCATCAAATCCATCGCTTTTGAACTCGAACGCGAGGTCGGAAATTCGGTGATTGCGTTTGGTGCGGTGGCCGACGGCAAACCGATTTTGACGGTAAAAATTGCCGATAATTTGGTGAAGGAAAAAGGCCTGAACGCCGGGCAAATCGTCCGCGAACTTGCCCAGAAATTTTTGAAAGGCGGCGGTGGCGGTCAGGCGAATTTTGCGACGGCGGGCGGGACGGATGCTTCCGAACTGAAAAATGCGGTGGAGGCGGTGCGGGGGTTTTTGGGGTAAAAGCCTACTGTTTTTGTACAACAATTCTGAAAGCAAAAAGCCATCTCGTTTCAACGAGATGGCTTTTTTAATTTTTTAATTTCACTTTCGCTCGAACCCAATCTAAAATTTGACCCAAATTTTCATGATTGACCGCAGATTTTGGAATTGAAATTGGATATGCCCCAGTTTTGACGATTAAAACCCACTTTTCAGTTTCTCGATAAAAGTCAAAATCTTCCCAGCGAATTTTTGATTCGATGCCATCGGAAGTTGAAACAACCACGTCTTTTTCAATATCCAATTCGACCTGTTTTGGATAAAGTTGCTTTCCAGCCTGTTTTTCCATAACAGAAAGCCCAATATCGCGGCCTTTGAATTTTCTAAAAATGAAATACCAAAGTCCACCGAACAAAGCAAGTGGTATGGCAAAAGTTATGATTTGAGTACTGTCGATGTTGTCAAAGTTGACTTTTTTGACAAAGCAAATGACAACATATCCAATGAATAGCCCCCAAAAAATTCTTTTGACTTTTTTGTTTTTCAAAAATGCCGTTCCCAAAAAATAAAAAGCAGTACCCAAAGCCCAACCCATTGGGTTTAAATTTTCTGGGTCAACAAACAAAATGTACATCTGTGCCAACAGCAAAAACGCGCCGATAATTAAAAAGTATTTTGCCCATTTTTGAAACTGATTGTCAAAAACCAGTCGGTTAATCTCAGAAAAATCTTCACGCGAAATCGTGTATTGGATTTTCATAAATTTTGAAACTGTAATTGTGAAAGTTGCCGCGTGAAGGTAGATAAAAAAATCCCGGTGCGAGTTGCGCCGGGATTTTTTTTGTTTTTCACCCCAAATTCAGTTCCAATTTCCCGCCCAATCCCTGCTGCACAATCCGAATCAAAGTGGACAGTCGGATGTCGGAAGCGTCATTTTCAATCCTGGAAATGTAGTTTTTGGTCGTGCCGGAGCGGTCGGCCAATTGTTGTTGGGTCAGGCCGCGACTCCGCCGTGCTTCTTCGATAAGTACGCCGAGTTTAAAAACTTCGAAGCCTTTTTCAAACGCCTCGCGTTTTTCGGTGCCACGTTCACCATATTTTTTGGTGAGATGCTCCTCCAAAGTGATGATATTACCGTCTTTCATTGAAATATTCTTGTTTGATTTTGACAGCGAGTTCGAGTTCATTTTTGGGCGTTTTTTGGGTTTTCTTTTGAAAACCATTGCCAATTACGACAATATTTCCGGCATCGAAAAAGCAAAATATTCTAAAAATGTTAGACCCGACCTGAACCCGGATTTCAAAAAGTCCATCCGTGCCTTCTAAATGTTTGAAAAATTTTTCCGGGATGCGTGGCAATTGTTGAACAAGAATGATTGTCCAGTCAATTTTTTCTTGGACATCTTCGGTTTGCTCGTTGTAAAAATCCCAGAAAAAATGTTTGTAAAAAACGAGGTTTCTCATTTTGTGGTTGTCTGATTGGGCAACAAAAGTAGATTAGAAACTTGAATTATTGAAAAAACTTTTCAATAAACCTGAATCAAAACCTCCGCCGGCACCCCCAATTCCCGGTTCAAAACCCGAATCATTTCGAGGCTCAATTTTCTTTTCCCGGACAAAATTTCAGATTTTCGGTTGCGTCCGAGCAAGCGGTTGAGTTCGATTTCTGGCAGGTTCATTTGTTCCAACCGGAATTTTATGGCTTCGATTGGATTTGGTTTTGGCACCGGATAATGGACATTTTCATATTCTTTGACAAGCAAAGCGAGGATTTCCAACTCGTCGCCGAGCGGGGTGCCGGGTTCGAGACCGAGTTGAATCAATTCATAAATTCGTGCGAGTGCGTTTTCGTAATCCGCCTCGGTTTTAATTAGTTTTATCATATCGGACAGATTTTGCATCAATTTTATCGTATTCGGAATGCGTTCCAAACCAAAAAATACGAGTGCCATCCTTCAAAACGTACTTTTCTTCTCGATTTCAGGCAGTGCCTCGTCAATCCGTCGTGCCAGTTCGGGCAATTTTATGGTCGGCACCGCAGGAAAAAGGTGGTGTTCCAAATGGTAAAACATACTGAACGAGACCTTATTTTTCCAGCCGGTGCGCTGGGTTCGGGCAAAATTCGGTTCGTCGTGCGTGTCGTGGTGAACCGTCCAAACGGCAAAAAATGCCATCAAAAACTCGCCGACAATCATCACGATGACGTGGTAAATCAGGAAAGCAATTTTAAAATAAAAAACCAAAAACACGAACGCAGCCACCGAAGCCATTTCCAACAAAACCTTCTTTTTGTAATCGGTACTGCCGATTTGCAAAGTGATTTTGTGGATCAAAAACATGTGAATCGGGCCGTACAAAATGGCTCCGTACCATTTCATGTGCGCTGATTTGCCCTCTTGGTCTTCGTCGGAAAGGCAAAATCGGTGGTGGCGGAGGTGGTTGAATTTGATGGCATGGATAGAAACGACCATCAAAATACTGTTGAGGTACATCGTCAACCAGGTCAAAAAACGGTTCGTGCCCAAAGAATTGTGGAAACCGTTGTGTACCTGCCGCAGCCCAGTGATAAAAAAGAAGGCCGAAAAAGGCAGTGCCAAAATGTAGTGGCCAAAATACGCGAGAGCCAGCGAACCGAAAAGCCACGGCAAGGTGAGGTTGTTTTCGATCAGTATTTCGTGGAAAGTCAGGGTGCGGAGGTCTTTCCACGATACTTTTTTTAAGATTTCTTGGTGAGTCATGATGGGTGATTTTTTTACCAAAACGGTATCGGTTGGTGCAATGTTGGGTTGTTTTTATGAAATACAAGGTGTTTTTTGCAATTTAGATTTGAAAAAAAATAAAAATCAATTGCAACATTTTCAAAAAAAACACTGCCCCGCTCGACACCAAAGTCCAGCGGGGCAGCCCATTTTTATAAAAACCAAAAATCGAAAATCGATTTTTACAAAAGCGATTCAATGATATTCTCCTCTGTCACCCCTTCCGCCTCGGCTTTGTAATTCCGGACAATCCGATGCCGCAACACCAAATTCGCGATCGCTTTCACGTCCTCGATGTCCGGCGAATATTTACCGTTGATCGCTGCGTGGCATTTTGCGCCGAGTGCCAAATATTGGCTGGCACGTGGGCCCGCGCCCCAAGCCAAGTAATTCGAGGCCTCTTTTGTGGCGCGCGAAGTGCCGGGACGGGTTTTTGTGGCGAGCCCGACGGCGTATTCCAACACATTGTCGGAGACCGGGATTTTTCGGATAAGTTGTTGAAAATCAAGAATTTGACCTGCCGAAAGGATGTGTTTCAAACTGACCTCAAAACCAGAAGTCGTGTTTTTCACCACCTGCACTTCCTGTTCGTAACTTGGGTAAGTCAACGGAATGTTGAACATGAAACGGTCGAGTTGTGCCTCCGGAAGCGGATAAGTTCCCTCCTGTTCGATGGGGTTTTGGGTGGCCAAAACGAAAAACGGTTTCGGCAAAGCGTGGCGCGTTCCACCGACCGTCACCGAGCGTTCCTGCATGGCTTCGAGCAGCGCGGCTTGGGTTTTTGGCGGCGTGCGGTTGATTTCGTCGGCGAGGACGATGTTGGCAAAAATGGGGCCGTGGATAAATTTGAAATGCCGGTTCTCGTCCAAAATCTCCGAACCGGTGATGTCGGACGGCATCAAATCGGGCGTGAACTGGATGCGTTTGAATTCGAGGTCGAGCACCTCCGAAATCGTCGAGACCAACAAGGTTTTTGCCAGTCCTGGCACGCCGACCAGCAGCGAGTGGCCATTTGAAAACAGGGAAATGATAACGGCCCGAACGACCTCATCTTGCCCCACGATCACTTTTGAAATTTCTTTGGAAAGGTCTTGATATGCCTGCGCGAGTGCGTCAACTGCGGCTGCATCGGATTTGTAATTTGACATATTTTTTTAGTAAATGAAGGTTGCTTTGATAAATCAGGCCGTGAAACGTAGGCCGATTTGACATTGTTTCGATAAACGAGCGGCGAAGGTAATTTTTTAACGATGAACGATGAACGATGAACGGCGAGATTTCGGAAATTTTTCAAATTTCCAAAATCTCGATTGCACCTTGTGCTTCCCAAAAACTTTGCTCTATTTTCTAATTTTCAATTTCAAAAACATGAAAAATCTGCTATTTCTCCTCGCTTTTTTGACCTCAAATTTCCTCGCCGGGCAGCGCGCCCAAAATTTCACGCCCACAAAATCGCCCGCCAATGTTGGTTTTTCGGCAGAACGGCTGGCGCGGATTGACACGATGTTGCAAGGTTACGTCAATCGCGGCGTGGTGCCGAGTATCGTGACTTTTGTCGCGCGGCGCGGGCAAATCGTCCACCACAAGGCTTTCGGGACGCCTCGGCTCGGCGACAAAACTGCTGCCCGGACGGACGATATTTACAGAATCATGTCCCAAACCAAATTGATCACGACCGTCGGTCTGCTGATTTTGCTGGAAGAAGGCAAATTTCACCTCGACCAAAACATCTCCGATTTTCTCCCGGCGTTCAAAAAAATGCAGGTTTTGGGCAATCCAGATGAAAAGGATTTTTCAAAATTCACCCTGAGGCCAGCCGCGCGGGGCATCACTTTTCGCCATCTTTTGAGCCACACGGCGGGGATTCCATACAATATTAATGGTGTGGACGAGCGACCAGAATTTGCCGTGCCGATGTTGGCTTCGATTGGAAATGAAAAATTGGAAGACGTGGTGAATAAAATTGCCGCCCGCCCGCTGATTTCCGAGCCCGGCGAAAAATATGTGTACGGCTGGAACACCGACATCGTCGGGCGATTGATCGAAGTTTTGTCGGGGCAGCCGCTCGATGTTTTTATCCAAAACCGGGTCTGCCAGCCGCTCGGCATGACCGATACTTATTATTATTTGCCAAAAGAAAAAACTTCACGGCTCGTCGGTTTGTGGAGCCAAGACAATCGCGGCGAAAAACCGCACGAACACGCGAACGAAATTTACCGGAAATACCCGACCGACGGTGGCCGCTCGCTTTTTTACGGCGGTTCGGGGATGTCGGGGACGATTTCAGATTATGCCCGGATTTGCCAATTGATTGTCAACAAAGGTGAGTTCAATGGTCACCGTTTGCTCGCTCCGGCGACCGTCAATTTGATGTTGACCAATCAAATCGGCGACAATTTTGTGTGGGACCGGCACGACAAATTTGGCCTCGGCCTGCAAATTTTTTCCCCGGAAACAAAATATGGCGACAACGCCACGCCTGGTGCAGCGATGTGGGGCGGCTATTTTGCAACGGAATACACGATTGATGTGGAAAAAGAACTGGTGCTTTTGGTGTACACAAATGTCCAGCCGTTCGCGCAGGGCGGGGAAATTGGGCACAAATTTCGGACGATGGTTTATGCGGCTTTGATGGAGTAAATTTTAAAAAATGAAAATCACAATCCTCGGCAACGGCTCCGGCGGCGCGTTTCAGGGCAGAAATTACACCGCACATTTTTTGGAATGCGACGGCCAATATTTTTTGTTGGACTGCGGCGAAGGCACGCAACATCAAGCATTTCGGTTGGGCATCCCGATTGGCAGGGTGCGGCAGATTTTCATCACGCACTTGCACGGCGACCATGTTTTTGGACTGATTGGTTTATTGACTTCGTTCAGTTTGCAAGGCCGGACGGATGCTGTTGAAATTTTTGCGCCCGCAGGTTTGCGGCAATTAGTGGAGGTGCACAAAAAGGTGTGCGGCGTCTATTTTCCGTTCGATTTGAAAATCTTGGAGGTGGACACGGAGGTTTCAAAAGTCATTTTTGAAAATAAAAAATTGGAGGTTTTGACCATTCCGCTGCGCCACCGGATTGCCGCTGCGGGTTATCTTTTTCGTGAAAAACCAAAACCTCGGCACATCCGGCCCGAACAAATTGAGGTGTGGAAAATCCCCTTTTCGGCCATAAAATCCATCCAAAACGGAGCTGATTTTGAACTTCCCGATGGCCGTATTGTCCCAAATTCAGAATTGACCACCGACCCGTCGCCGTCAAAATCCTATGCTTTTTGCACGGACACGGCCTTGCATTTGTCGGTGGCGAAGGTGGTTCGCGGCGCGGATTTGTTGTACCATGAAAGCACTTTTACTGAAAAACACCGTGAAATGGCCGATTTGACCAACCATTCGACGGCCTCGGACGCTGCGAAAATTGCCAAAAATGCAGACGTGAAAAAACTGCTGCTCGGCCATTTTTCCAATCGGTATGAAAATTTGGAAGAACATTTGGCCGAGGCACAGGCGATTTTTTTGGAAACGGAAATCGCGGAGGAAGGCAAGTTGTTTTTGGTTTGAAACTTGGAAGCCAACCAATATCTGGCAAGTTAGAAAGGACACTTTTTTAAAAAATGTCTTTTCTTTTTTCGAAAAAATAAAAAGGGAGCGCGGTTTGACTGCGCTCCTTTTTTTACTTTTTTCATCCCTTATTTACCCCATTTCCATTCCCTCTTCACGCCGCCAACAAAAACTCCTTCTTGTAGGAATACCACAGTAAAACATGAGTTTCATTGGAAAAAGCAGGCATACTTTTTTCCAAAAGACAGTGCGTTAAAATCGAAAGAGTCATGTCGGAAGGGTTGATATCGTCCGGTTTTTGGTCGAGTACCGCCCTGACATAATTCGTGAGCGATTTGTAACTGACCATTTTTCCCGTCTTGTCAAAAATCAGCCAACTCAGGGTTTTGGATTTTCCATAAGGCAAGTGAGCCATTTTTTCGCCAAATACCTGTTGGTGGAGATCGGCCAAGAGGTTTGAAAACACTTTAAAATCATTGATTTTCATAAACGCTTATTGATTGATTGGTTATAAATTCCAACGCTTTGGTTCGGCACAATTCCAATTGATTTCAATTCATTTCCATTTCGTTTCCAAAATCAGGATGGAGTCCGACTGCACATTTGCTTCGTGCTTTATATCGGTATTTTGCTCAAACGTTACCACAGTATTTATAATATTATCAAAAAAAAAGTTTATCATGGATCCCATTCTTTTTTGGAATGAATCGGCTCTTGAAGCCAATCGCCTGAGCCATACTTATGGCTTGGACACCGGGGCGCTCGGCCCTACCCAAAGTTCACGGACTTTGGCAATTTTTCACACAGCACTTTATGAAGCCTACGCCGCAGTTATGGGCAACCCCGCAGGACTTGAAGTGTACGATGCAGGCCGTCCGAATGCACCTGCAAACATCTCGGCAGCGGGCGCATTGACCGGCACGGCTATCAACGTGCTGCAAGGCCTTTACCCACAAACCAGCCTTCGCCCAGAAATGAATCTCGCTGGAAAGTACGCAATGGCACTTTCGGATGCTGGCAATCCTCCAAATTGGGGCGCGGGTGTCAATTATGGTGGTGTGATGGCCGCATATTTCCTAGCCGAGCGCGGCGGCGACCCGAATTCCTCCGATTTGTCCTATGCTCCCCCCGTCGGCAGAAGCAATCACCAACCCGACCCTGACCATCCGCTTCAAGGTTATCACGGCCCGAAATATGGCCATGACTCAAAATGTTTTGCCGTGACCAAGCGGCACGCACTGGACACTCCTCCTCAACTTGGCACGGTGGAATACAACCGGGCAGTGACGCAGGTTCGCGGTCGCGGCATCGCTTCTGAATTGTTGGGATCAGTGGTCGCGCCTTCGGTGCGGCGGGCGGTTGACGAAACGGTGATCGGTATTTATTGGGGCTACGACGGCGCGAAGCAACTCGGCACGCCGCCGCGTTTGTACAATCAGGTCATCCGTACTTTGGCGATTGCCAAAAACAACACCATCGCCCAAAATGCGCGGCTTTTTGCCCTCGTCAACCTGGCGATGGGCGATTCAGGCATCCTGGCCTGGGAGCAGAAGTACGTATATAATGTGTGGCGGCCAGTGATCGGCATCCGAAACCACGACAGTTCGATGGGACAAACCGGAACGACCAACGCCACCAACAATATCAATGACTTGTGCGACATCAATTGGAAACCGCTCGGCGGACCGCGTTCAAATGATATTGGTAAAAATTTCACGCCGCCATTTCCGGCATATCCTTCTGGTCATGCGACTTTCGGGGCGGCGGCTTTTCACATTGCCCGTTTGTTTTATGGGGTGACAGCTTGGGGCAATGATAATTTGTTTGACGGCCTGAGTTTTGTTTCCGACGAACTGAACGGTATCACCACCGACAACCAAGGTACTGTCCGCCCACGTCACCAACGGAATTTTCCACGCGGATTGTGGCAAATGATTGAGGAAAATGGGTTTAGCCGTGTCTATTTAGGGGTTCATTGGTCGTTCGATTCGTTCGCAGTCAAAGAAGATGGCACGCCTGATTTGAGCAAAAACATTGGCGGCGTGCCTTTGGGTTTGAACATTGCGGAGGACATTTTTAATTCTGGAATGAAAAAGTCGAGTATCGGGCCAGTGATTTGAAAAGTCACTCCAAAAATAACATTTCCTTCAATTAGATTTTTGCAAAAAAAAGGGAGCGCGGCCAAGCCGCGTTCCCTTTCTAATTTTTTGAAAATTCTGCCAATTATTACGCATTCCGATTGATGCAATCCAAATCCTCAAAAGCCAATTTCAGCCTCGAAACGAAAGTTTTTTCACCTTCCCGCAGCCAATTTCTTGGGTCGTAGAATTTTTTATTGGGTTTGTCCGTGCCATCTGGGTTGCCGATTTGACCTTGCAAATAATCCTTTTTCTTTTCATAAAAACCACGGATGCCGTCCCAAAATGCCCATTGCATATCGGTATCGATGTTCATTTTGACCGCTCCGTATTCGATGGCCTCGCGGATTTCCTCGCGTGACGAACCCGAACCGCCGTGAAAAACAAAATTCACTGGAAATTTTTCTTCCAAACCATATTTTTCGCGGATGTACTCCTGCGAATTTTTCAAAATGACGGGTTGCAATTTCACATTTCCGGGTTTGTAAACGCCATGCACGTTTCCAAAAGCCGCAGCAATCGTGAAATTCGGGCTGATTTTTCCCAATGCTTCCCACATTTCAGCAACCTCGCTCGGCTGTGTGTAAAGTTTTGCGGAATCCACGTCCGAGTTGTCCACGCCATCTTCTTCGCCGCCGGTCACGCCGAGTTCGATTTCGAGGGTCATGCCCATTTTGGCCATCCGGGCGAAGTATTTTTCACAAATTTCAACGTTTTCGTGCAGCGGTTCTTCGCTCAAATCCAACATGTGGCTTGAATAAAGTGGGTAGCCGCGCTCGGCAAAAAACTTTTCGCCCGCATCCAACAAGCCATCCACCCAACTGATGATGCTCAAAGCACAGTGGTCGGTGTGCAAAATCACCGGCACGCCGTAATGTTTTGCCACCATGTGGACGTGCGCCGCGCCCGAAATCCCGCCGACGATCGCCGCTTTTTGGTTGTCGTTCGACATGCCTTTTCCGGCAAAAAACGCGGCACCGCCGTTCGAATATTGGATAATCACAGGAGAATTGACCGCCGCCGCCGTTTCCAAAACCGCGTTCACCGAGTTCGTGCCGATTACGTTGACCGCCGGCAAAGCGAAGTTATTTTGATTGGCGTAATTGAAAAGTTCGGTGACCTCTTCACCGTGCAGCACGCCTGCGCGAAAACGTTTTTTCATATTTTCGTTGAATTTTTTTTACAACTCTTTACGACACATAGAAAACATAGGAGTTTTCACATAGAACCACTTAGTTTTTTTAATAAACACATAAAAACTATGTGTTTCTATATGAAAACTCCTATGATTTCTATGTGTCGTAAATAATTAAGAATTTTTTTGATGATGATTTTCAAATTTGAGTCGGGCAAAGGTAAAAAATTCGGGGTGTCGAACGTTGTTTTTCATCTTTCAAACAAATTGAAATTTGAAAAAAAGTAAGCCAAAACCAGCAATCCAAAATACCCAAAATACCACCGCAAATCCAACCAATCGCCGGTTTTCACTTTAAATTTTCTTTCCAAAATCCAAATCAGCGCGATTTTTTCAAAAAAGAAAGCCGCCACCGCCGACCAAATCACGCCAGGCAATCCCCAAATTTGGATAAAAACCACGCCCAAAATCACTTTCAAAAACAGTTCAGCGAGGCTGACCCGCAGCACTTCGGGCGTTTTTTCCATCGAAATCAAAATGGCGTTCGGCAGCAAAACCCGGCTCGCGGTGAGCATCAAACAGATGCAAAAAAGTGGTGCGCTCGCCGCAAAATCGAGGCTGAAAACGAGAGGGAAAAACGGTTTTGCCAAAAACATCAGCGCGATGGCCAGCGGAAAAAGCAGGTGGAAAAGTTTGCGCGACATGTTTTTCATCATTTTCAAACCTTCCGGCAAATTTTGGACGAGCGACGGCACGAGCGAAACGCCGAGCGCGGTGGCCAATGCCTGTGCCAACGGCAATTCCCGCGCCCCGAACCGATAAATTGCAAACGTAGCCGGATCCGAAAAATACCAACCGACCAGCCAATTGTCGAACATCACCACAAAACTGCCGACGAGCGAAGTAATCATCAGCGGCCACGCCAAAACGAGGTATTTTTTGATAAAATCTCGGCGGATTTCAGGCAAACCAAGTTGAAAAGTCAGGCCGAGCGTCCATAAAAATTTGGCGAAAGCCAAACCCGTGAGTGCCCACAAACTTCCCCGCAACCCAAAACCCAACCAAAGCGGCGCGACGACTGCCGCGATTTGCAGGCCAAAACTCGCCACGCCCCACGCCACGATTGCCCACGGTTTTTTGTGGAGCAGGTAAAAATATTCGACCGGAAAACTGGTCAAATTGAACACCAAAAACAGCAGGAAAATATCAAAAAAAGGCAAGTCCGCCTGCCCGGTCAAAAGTGGGATGACCACCGATTTTCCCAAACCGAGCACCAAAAAAAGCACCGCCGCCAATCCCAAAAACACGATGAAAGTATTGAAAATGAACACTTTGCGTTCGCGCGGGGCAAGTTTTACAAAAATGGGCGACATGGCCTGCAACAATCCGTTCACCGTGAAAAAAGTGAGGAAAGTGCCGAGGTACATCATCAATTCGTACACCCCGATTTCGGCGGCGGAGAGCGTACTTTTTGCCAAAAAAATGGAAATCAAAATCAAGGCCACTTGACGCAGCACTTGGAAAAGTTGTAGGGATTTGGTCGTGGAAATTTGCATGGCGGACAGTTTTTTGGGTTTCACAGAGGCTCACGGAGGAACGGAGGGCACTGAGTTTTTTCTTTGTGTCCTCCGTTCATCCGTGAGCCTCTGTGAAATTTCGCTCACATCAATGCTTAAAATGCCGGTGACCCGTCATCACCATCGCCAGCCCCAATTTGTCGCAAGCCTCAATCGAATCCTTGTCCTTGATGCTCCCGCCGGGCTGAATGATGGCCGAAATGCCCGCCGCCGCCGCAATTTCGATGCAATCCGGGAACGGAAAAAACGCATCCGAAGCCATCACCGCGCCTTTCAAATCAAAACCAAACGACTGTGCTTTTGCAATTGCCTGCCGCAGCGCATCCACCCGCGAGGGTTGGCCGCAGCCCATGCCAATCAATTGACGCTCTTTGACGAGGGCTATCGCGTTGGATTTCAAGTGTTTACAACATTTATTGGCAAAAAGCATTTCGCCAACTTCTTTGGCCGTCGGCATCCGTTCGGTCACGGGTTTGAGGTCGGCTTCGGTTTCAGTTTTGAGGTCGGTGTCCATTTCGACCACGCCGTTGAGCAGGCTTCGGAAACTCCGTTTCGGCACGGCGAAATCCCTGATTTTCAATAAAATACGCGCATCTTTTTTCTTCAAAAGTTCGAGCGCGTCGGGCGCGAAATCGGGCGCAATCAAAACTTCGTAAAAAAGTTTGTTGATTTCCTCGGCAGTTTCGAGGTCGACGGGCGTGTTCGTCACGAAAATCCCGCCGAACGCCGAGGTCGAATCGCAGGCCAAAGCCGCGCGCCATGCCTCGACGAGCGAGTTCCGACGGGCGACTCCGCAGGCGTTTGTGTGTTTTAAAATAGCAAAAGTGGGCTTGCCCAAACGGAATTCGCGGATGATTTGCACCGCCGCATCGATGTCCACGAGGTTGTTGTACGAAATGGCTTTGCCGCCGAGTTTTTCAAAAACGGAGTCAAAATCGCCAAAAAACACCCCGGCTTGGTGTGGATTTTCGCCGTAGCGCAAAATATCGGAACGGTGAATCGAGTATTTGAATGAAATATCCGCCGTGCCTTCGTTGAAATAATTGAAAATCGCGATGTCGTAATTTGACGTGACTTTGAACGCCCGGCGGGCAAACTCGCGGCGTTCGTCGGGCGACGACAGGCCATCCTTTTCGTTCAGCAAATCGAGGAACATTTTGTACTCGGCTTTCGAAGCGACGACCACGACATCTTGAAAATTTTTGGCGGCAGCCCGGATCAAACTCACCCCGCCGATGTCTATTTTTTCAATAATTTCTGCCTCGTCGTTCGTCGCCGCGACCGTTTCCTCGAACGGGTACAGGTCAACGATGACGCAATCGATTTCTGGGATTTTGTATTTTTTCAATTGATCGAGGTGTTCCGGCTCGCGTCGGGCGAGCAATCCGCCAAAAACTGCGGGGTGCAAAGTCTTCACCCGACCGTCCAAAATGCTGGGAAAACCCGTCAATTCGTCCACGCCGGTGACCGGGATGCCCAATTTTTCGATAAAACTTTGCGTGCCGCCGGTCGAGTACAATTTCACCTCCAATTCGTGCAGCCGTCGGATAATCGGTTCGAGGCCATCTTTTGAAAAAACCGAAACGAGCGCGCTGCGGATTTTTCCGGCAGGGATTTCTTTTTTTGCTTTTGACATTTTGAAAAAAAACTTAAAAATGGAAACGCCCAACTGTTTGACAGTCAGGCGTTTTTTTGGTTGTGGCGGAGACCGGACTTGAACCGATGACCTTCGGGTTATGAGCCCGACGAGCTACCAACTGCTCCACTCCGCGATTTTGTGGCGCAAATGTAACTTCGCCCATCTTCAAAAACCTAATCAATTTGTTTTTAATAAATTTTTAGTGTCAATTTTTTGCCGACCTTCACCGCCCAAATCGTTGAGAATCAATGGGCTATCTACTTAAAATTAATTTGAAAAATAATCTGGTCGGCTGTGTGCTGGCTTTCGTTCTGCTTGTTTTCGGATGGGGCTGCGACAAAAAAACTGCCACGACCGACGGCGGAAAACGTTTCACCTTGCTTTCCGAAAAAGAAACGGGCATCAATTTTCGAAATGATGTCCCCTATTCTGACACCTTCAATTGCTACATTTTTCGAAATTTTTACAACGGCGGCGGCGTCGGAATCGGCGACATCAACAACGATAATTTGCCCGACATTTTTTTCTGCGGCAACATGACTTCCAACCGTTTGTATTTGAATTTGGGTCTCGCCTCAGGCGAGATCAAATTTCAAGATATCACCGAAACCGCCGGTTTGACCTCTAAAAACATCTGGTCAACGGGCGTTGCGATGGTAGATTTGAACGCCGACGGCTGGCTCGATATTTATGTTTGCAAATCCGGCAGCCCGACGGGAGAGCATCGGCACAACGAACTTTTCATCAATCGCGGGGCGGCGGGCCTGAAAAATGGCGTGCCGACTTTCGAGGAACAATCAAAAATTTACCACCTCGACAATTTTGGACTCTCGACTCACGCCGCGTTTTTTGACTACGACCACGATGGCGACCTCGATTGCTACCTTTTAAACAACAGTGTTCGCAGCGTCGGTGGCTACGATTTGCAGCCGGGACTGCGCGAAATCCCCGACCCGCTCGGCGGCAACAAACTTTTGAGAAATGATGGTTTGCCCACTGGTTTTGTGGACGTTTCAAAATCGGCGGGGATTTTCACGTCTGCGGTCGGTTTTGGCCTCGGCGTGACGATTGGGGATACCGACGGCGACGGCTGGCAGGACATTTTCGTGTCGAACGATTTTTTTGAAAAAGACTATTTGTACCGAAATAATCAGGACGGAACGTTTGCCGAAATTTCGGAAAATGCCCTGCCCGAACTTTCAAAAGGTTCGATGGGCGCGGACATGGCCGACCTTGACAACGATGGTTTTCCCGAAATTTTCGTCACCGAAATGACCCCGGAAGACGATGCGCGGTACAAAACCAAAGCCTCGTTCGATAGTTGGAATACCTACCAATTTGCCAAAAAAGCAGGTTATCACCATCAATTTGGCCGAAATGTCCTGCAAAAAAACAACGGCGACGGCACGTTTTCGGAGGTCGGGCGAATGGCAGGTGTTTCAAAAACCGACTGGTCGTGGGGCGCACTTTTGGCCGATTTTGACAACGACGGTTTGAAAGATATTTTCGTGGCGAACGGCATCGGCAAGGATTTACTCGACCAAGATTACCTCACTTTTTACAACGACCCTGCCACGATGCGCAAGTTTTTGAGTGAAAATCGAGGCTCAGGAATCAAAAAAATGGTGGACAATATGCCGTCCACACCGCTGCCCAATTATTTGTACAAAAATCAAGGCGAGTTGAAATTTAAAAACGTCACCGAAAATTGGGGACTTGCCCAACCATCGTTTTCAAATGGTTCGGCGTACGCTGATTTGGACAACGACGGCGACCTTGATCTCGTGGTCAACAATGTGAACGCGCCGTGTTTTATTTATAAAAATGAAACCAACGGAGAGGCTAACTATTTGAAAATCAAAATTTTAGGCGAAGGCCAAAACACGGCTGGGCTGGGTGCGAAAGTTTTTTTGTGGGCTGGCGGACAGACGTTTTTTCAGGAACTCGCGCCGATGCGAGGTTTTGAAAGTTGTGTGGATTCGCGCCTGAATTTTGGTATCGGTCAGGTGAAAATGGTGGATTCTTTGCTGGTTGTTTTTCCGGGCGGAAAATTTTGGGCAAGTAAAAATATTTCCCCAAACCAAACTTTGGAGGTTTTTGAAAAGGATGGCAATCCCGGTTTTCCCGGTTTTGATTTTTTGAAAACTGCCGATGCAAAACCCATTTTTCAAACCGAAAAAACCCTCCCATTTCGCCACCGCGAAAACGACTTTTCCGATTTTGACCGCGAGCCGCTCCTTTTCAAAATGTACTCCGCCGAAGGCCCAAAACTGGCCGTTGCCGATGTCAACCGCGATGGTTTGGAAGATTTTTTTGTCGGCGGCGCGAGTGGGCAGGCGGGTCAGATTTTTTTGCAAACAAAAGACAATCAATTCGTTGCGTCGAAAAATCAGGCTTTTGAAAAAGACAAAATTTGCGAAGACGTGGCCGCTACTTTTTTCGATGCCGATGGCGACGGTGACCCAGATTTGTACGTTGGCAGTGGCTCGAACGAGTTTCAACCGGGCGATGTAGGTTTGCAAGACCGATTGTATTTGAACGACGGGCGCGGTAATTTTTCCAAAAAAACAGATGCCTTGCCCGCCGAAAAACCGGTTTCGACCGCCTGCGTCCGACCTGCCGACGTGGATGACGACGGCGACCTCGACCTTTTTGTAGGGATGCGGATGTTGCCCGGAAATTATGGGCAGCCCGTCGGCGGCTTGATTTTGGTGAACAATGGTCTCGCCTCAGGCGAGACAAATTTTGAAGTTGCCAGCGAAAAATATGGCCAACTCGCCGACCTCGGCATGGTCACCGATGCCTGCTGGTCTGACCTCGACGGCGATGGCGACCCCGACCTCGTGACTTGCGGCGTGTGCCAACCCAACCGATTTTTTTGGAATGAAAAAGGCTTTTTGACGTAAAAATCTCAGGGTTTGGAAAAATCAAACGGCTGGTGGAATTGCATCAAATCTGCCGACCTCGACGGCGACGGCGACACGGATTTTGTGTTGGGAAATGAAGGTTTGAACTCGCGTTTCAAAGCCACGCCCGAAAAACCAATGTCGCTTTGGCTCGGCGATTTTGACCAAAATTCGTGGAACGAGCCGATAATTTGCCAATTTAACGGCGAAAAATCCTATCCCGTCGCGCTGCGGAACGACATGGTTCGACAAATTCCAAGTTTGAAAAAGCGTTTTTTGAAATTTGAGGATTACAAAAACAAAACCATCGAGGACATTTTTACGCCGGAACAACTGAAAAAAGCCCTCCATTTTGAAGCCCAATTTTTGGAAAATGCAGTGCTTTGGAATTTAGGAAATGGCAAATTTGAACTCGCCGCCCTCCCCCGCCCTGCCCAAATTTCTCCGGTTTATGCCATTGAAATTCAAGATTTTACGGGCGACGGGCGACCCGATATTTTGCTCGGCGGCAACCACGAACGTTGCAAACCGGAGGTCGGAATCAACTTGGCTTCGCGAGGCATTTTGCTCGAAAATTTGGGCGAAAAAAAGTTTCGGGAAGTGCCGCCGCGCCGGTCAGGTTTGAAAATCGAGGGCGTGGTTCGTGATTTTTCGACGATAAAAAGGGGGAAAAAACGTGCGGTTTTGGTGGCGAGAAATGACCGCGAACTGCTTTTGATTTCAAATTGACCACCTATTTTTTTACCACAAAGACACATTAGAAAACATAAGTTTTTAAAAACCAATGACTTATGTTTTCTAATGTGTCTTTGTGGTAAAAAAAAACCGTGGTAAAAACTTTATTTCAAAACCACTGTCCCCGCTTTTTTCGCCAATTCATTCCTCGTTTCCTCGATTTTTTTCTGGATTTTCATCAGCCGCATCATCTCCTCAAAATCGCCGGATTGGCTCGCGGCTTTGATGCGTTCGAGGTTGATGTTGCAGATTTTCATCATTTTCCGCAACTTGAAACGCTCCAAACCTTGCCGTGCGTCGAGTAAAAAATTCAATTCTGGTTTCGGCTGATTTTGCAGCGGATAAGCATATCGCTCTTCCCAAAGTGGCGACATTTCCCACGGCTCGGTCAGCAAATCCACCGCCAGCCGCGAAACTTCGGGATTGGGATGTTGGATAAAATAATTGGTGTCAAAATCCTTCCCGTTGACCAGCAAATCATAACATTCTTGGGCAATTTTTCCATAAAGTACGTTCTCAAAACTCGTCAACGACTCCTCGATATCCGCCAAAATAAACTCGCCGACGGGCATTCCTTCCGTCTCCAAAAACTTGTGGCCATGATAAATCAGCACCCGGATGATGTCCCTTTCTTGGTGTTCGTCGCCGGAAACTTGCTTTTTTTCTTGCCGTTTTTGGGCGTTTTCAGGTTCGTAAAAACCGGGTTCTTCCATCGGAAAACCAGAGTCGCTCGCTGCGCCGGGCTGGTCGCTCGCCGCGCCGGGCTGCCTTGCCGCACGTTCTTCTTTTTTTCGTAAATCTTTGACAACCAACTTGTTGGCCTCGCCCATCAAAGTTTCTTCGGTCACGCCGACCAGCCCTGCACACTCTTTAACATAAATGCTACGCTTAATCGGGTCGGGTATTTTGGCGATGCTCGACAGGATGTCTTTGATCATTCCGGTGCGTTTCACCGGGTCGTTTTTTGCCTCGCCGACGAGCAGTTCAGTTTTAAAAAGAATGAAATCTTTGGCTTCCTCGGCGATGAATTTTTTGAAATCGTCCGCCCCTTTTTTTTGCACAAAACTGTCAGGGTCTTCGCCGGGCGGGAACATCACGATTTTCACGTTTAAGTCTTGTTCCAAAGCCAAATCGAGGCCGCGCAGCGCGGCTTTTATGCCCGCCGGGTCGCCGTCGTACAAAATTTTGAGGTTCGAAGTGTTGCGTTTTATCAAACTCAATTGCCCCTCGGTCAACGACGTGCCGGACGAAGCCACCACGTTTTCCACCCCGGCCTGCGCCAACGAAATCACGTCCATGTAACCTTCCGTCAAAATGCACTCGTCCAGTTGCCGAATGGCTTTTTTCGCCTGAAAAAGCCCAAAAAGCGTTTTGTTTTTGACATAAACTTCCGTCTCCGGCGAGTTGATGTACTTCGGAATTGTTTTGTCGGAAGACATCGTTCGGCCACCGAACGCCGCTACTTTTCCGCTCAAATTATGGATTGGGAACATCACCCGCGCCCGGAAAAAATCGCGGTCGCCCGCCAAATTTATCAGCCCGATTTTTTTCATCAAATCCAAAGAATGGCCGGCGGTCTGGGCTTTTTTCAACAAAAACTGGTGGATGTCGGGCGCGTAACCCAGGCCAAATTTCCGAATCGTCTCGTCCGAAAGCCCTCGTTTTTTGAAATAGGAAAGCGCCACCGATTTGCCCGTGTCGGTCTCAAACATTTCGTTTTCATAGGTTTTTTGGGCAAATTCATTTAAAATATAGAGCGAATCGGCCAGTTGCATCTCCATCATTTGCTCCGGCGTCCGCTCGATTTCTTCGATGACGATGTTGTATTTTCGAGCCAGCCACCGCAACGCCTCGACGTAGGTCATGCTTTCGTGCTCGCGCAAAAAAGTGATGGCATCGCCGCCTTTTCCGCAGCCAAAACATTTGAAAATATTGCGCACCGGGGTCACGTTGAACGACGGCGATTTTTCATTGTGAAATGGGCAAAGTCCAATCAAATTCGTGCCGCGCCTTTTCAGGGAAACAAAATCCTCGACCACCTCTTCGATGCGGGTGGCGTCCATAATTTCTTGAATGGTCTTGTTCGGTATCATAATTGGAGGGCGAAATTTATTTCGCCCCTTAATTCTTTAAAATATTGACAATCAATTGTTTGGATAATTTTGAGTCGAAATAAATTTCGACCTCCAAACAGCCACAAAATTAGCCGTATTTTTCGCACTTCATTTTAATCGGCCACTCGCTTCATGTTTTTTCACCCAATTTTTACTCAAATCAAAAGAACATGAATAATTTTTCCGCCGCTCGTTTTTCGTTTTTCCTCCCCCTGTTTTTTCTCCTTTTTTCCCAAAATTTGAACGCGCAAGTCACTTGGTTTTTGGATGCCGACGGCGATGGCTACGGCAATCCGAACATCGGTTCGTTCATTCAACAACCGGATTACGTCCAAAATTTTGAAGATTGCGATGATTCCGACTCGGAAATCAACCCCGAAACTATTTGGTTTGCCGACTTCGATTTTGATGGTTTTGGTGCAGGCGACCCGTTCCAAGTTTGTAATCCCGGCCTCGGTTGGGCCAGAATCGAGGGCGATTGCAACAATTTTGTGGCCGGGATCAATCCTTTTCAATTTGAAACTTGCGATGGCATTGACCAAAATTGCGATGGCCGGATTGACGACGGCGTGCAGGTTTTTCCATTTTACCGCGATGCCGACGGCGATGGTTTTGGCAATCCCGACAATTCGCAGTTTTCATGCGCCGCGCCGCCAGGTTTTGTGGCCAACAAACTGGATTGCAACGACGGTTTTCCGACGATTCGACCCGGCCAAGCCGAAATTTGCGATGGCATTGACCAAAATTGCAACGGCCAAATTGATGAAAATACCGTTTACCAAGATTGGTTTCGGGATGCCGACGGCGATGGTTTTGGCAACATTTCAGATGTCGTTTTTCAATGCGTGCCACCGACGGGTTACACATCTAACTCGTTGGATTGCAATGATTTAAATCAAAATATCCATCCCGGCGCATCTGAAATTTTGGATGGAATTGACAACAATTGCGATGGCAAAATTGATGAAATTGCCCCGCCCGGCGACTGGTTTTTGGATGCCGACGGCGATGGTTTTGGAAATCCAAAACAGAAATCCGCGACCCAGCAAAATGGCTACGTTCAAAACGCCGACGACTGCAACGATGCCAATCCCAACATTTTAAACACGCTCCCACCCGACTCCTATTTTGCCATGAAATCGGGCGGTTTGATTGGCCACGATGAAATTCAATGTGAAAATTTTTCGCCAAAAAAGATGGTTTCACGCCTTTTTCCAACCAACAAAGTGGGAGCGGTGCAAAATGCGAACTTTTTTTGGGTGAAAAATTCAGTGCCAGATTTGGCCTCGGCCACCAAAATTTCGGGGGCAAATTCCGAAAATTTGATTGCCGATGAAATCAGCGCAACGACCTTTTTTTGCCGAATCGCGTGGCACCCGCAAGGCTGCCCCGGTGCTTCCAAACCTTCAAATTGGGTAAAAAAAGAGGTGGTAAATTGCCTTCGGAAAGGCCAAGTTTCAGAGCCGATGCAAATTTTTTCAAGTAAAAAATTGCAAATTTTCCCAAACCCGGCGTCTGATTTTTTGAAAATTTTAGTGCCCGAAAATTTTGTCGGAAAATCGGGCAAAGTCTTGATTTTCAATGCGCAAGGCAAGTTTTTGCTGTCGCAAAATGTGGATGAATTTCAGGGCGAGGCGATGAATTTTTCGTTGGAAAATTTTAGGAATGGGATGTTTTGGGTTGAGTTGCAGGGCGAAAATTTACGGTCGGTGCGGCGCGGATTTTCTGTGATTCGGGAGTGAAAACTGGG
>JANNMS010000059.1:0-11103 GCA_031398055.1 Saprospirales bacterium
TAGCCAAAATTTTAAAAAGGTGCGTAGCACCGGAACATTTGACCTTGAAATATGACGGTGCTACGCACCTTTTGAATCGCTTTTCCTTGTTTTTCTACAAATATCGAGGTGCTACGCACCTTTTTGAAACAGCAACTTGAAATCATAATTGAGCCAAAATCAATTTCACCGGCGCATGAAATCCATCTTTTTCACCTGTTTCGTTTTCCTTTTTTTCCAAAACG
Organism: Saprospirales bacterium; assembly: GCA_031398055.1. GTDB lineage: Bacteria > Bacteroidota > Bacteroidia > Chitinophagales > Saprospiraceae > M3007. Next base: position 225 of record JANNMS010000059.1, read on the forward strand.
CCTTTTCCCAGCCCACCAATTTTACCCCGCACGGCACGGGCGGCGGCGGCAGGACGTATTCCGGTGCCATCAGTCCGCACAATCCAAACCATATATATATGGTGTGCGACATGGGCGGTTTTTACCGTTCGACCAATTCGGGCGTGTCGTGGACGATGTTCGACCACGACCAAATGATGGCCGATACCCGTGCGCAGGCCCAATTTACCAGCGACCCGAACGTCCTTTTCAACATCCGGCGGGTCGCGGCGACGCGCGGCGAAACCGAACCCATCAAAAGCACCGACGGCGGCCTGACTTGGCAAAACATCCCAAATCCATCGCCCTATTTTCTGTTCCGGCTGCTCGCCGACCCGAACAGCACGCAGCGGCTCGTCGCGGCGGACTGGGAAAAAATCTATTTTTCGAGCAACGGCGGCGCAACTTGGGCAACGGTTTACACCGACCCGCAACAAAACCTGTTCGTCGCCGGGGCGTTTTTTGACGGCTCGAATATTTTCGTCGGCACGAACGACAAAATGCTCGTTTCGACCAACAACGGCACGACATTTTCCATTTCAAACAACACGGGACTTCCAGCGGGCGGCGGGATGTATTCGTTCAACGGCGCAAAAACGGGCTCGACCGTTCGCCTTTTTTGCACGGTGCTGGATGCCTCGGTTTTTTACCCGAACATGGAATCGTATGCTTTTGACCCAAACACGGCCTGCCTCGGCGTTTTTAAAATGAATTTTGGGGCGGGAAATTGGACGAACGCGCGCGGCAACATCCCCGCGACTTACCCGTTGGTTTACATTGATTTGCCCAAAAACAACCCGAACACGGTGTACGTTTTTGGCCTCGACGACGATGCGAACAACCAAACCACGCGCCTTTACAAAACCACGAACGGCGGCACGACTTGGACAAACGTGCTGGTTTTGGACAACAACCAAAACATCACGACCGGCTGGCGCGGCGACGGCGGCGACATGCAGTGGACGGCCTCGAACCTCAACACTTGCCTCGACGTGTCGGACAACGACCCGAACCGGTTGCTTTTTTTTGACGGCGGCGACGCGCACATTTCCGAAAATGGCGGCACGACTTGGCGGCAAGCCTACGTCCAAACTGCCTACCAAAACCCGGCGGGCAGCCCGACGCCGCAAAACCATTTTTACAAATCGAACGGCCTCGACATCACGACCTGCCACCACGTCGAATGGCTGAATTCAAATGAAATTTTTGTCTGCAATTCGGACATCCAAAACTGGTTTTCGCAAAATGGCGGCGACACTTGGACTTTTGGCCGGGCAAATATTGACCCCGCACTTTGGTGGCTCGACGAGTCAAATTGGTACAAAATCGCCCGAAACCCGAGCACCGGAAGGCTTTTTGCAGCCGTCGCGCACATCAATGATATTTACGTCGGCGGTCGGACGGGCGATTGGCTCGATGATATTGACGGTCGGCTTTTGACCTCGACCGACAACGGCCTGACTTGGCAGGTTTCGATGGACAACGACAACCCGGTGGTTTGGGTGGAAATGGACCCGGCGAACCCCAATATTTTGTACGCCAGCGATGTGAACAGCACGAACGGCGGCATTTTCAAAACGACAAACGGCGGCACGTCGTGGGCACATTTGCCCAATCCGCCGCGCACGGAAGGCCATCCGTTCAACATCCGGATTTTGCCGGACGGCGCAATCGTTGCCAGTTTCGGGGCGCACGACGACGGGGCGAGCAATTATTCGGCCAGCAGCGGCGTGTTTTTGAGCACGAACGGCGGCCAAACTTGGCTCGACCGCAGCCACGCGGACATGCAATTTTTCACCCGCGACGTGGTCATCGACCCGAACGACGCGACCGGAAACACTTGGTTTGCCACCGTTTGGGATGCCTACGACTCGGACAATCAGGGCGACGGGCGCGGCGGGCTTTACCGGACGACCAACCGGGGCGTGAATTGGACAAAAATTTACGATTATTTCGAGCCGCAGTCCGTCGGTTTTTCGCCGACGCACCCCGGGCGGATGTATTTTTCAAAAGAATACGATGGTTTGTGGATGACGGAAAATTCGGCGGCGGCGACCCCGGTTTTTTCAAAATTGGACGGTTTCCCGTTCGCCCGGCCGTTCCGGATTTTCTTCAACCCGTTCAATATCAGCGAAATGTGGGTCACGACTTTTGGCGGCGCGGTCTGGAAAGGCACGGAAGAACCTGTCGATCCGCCGCCCGGCGATGGCGGTTTTCAAACTTCGCTGACCCCAATTTTGAAAGATTACGGCTGGGGCGCGACCGATTTGCCGAACGGCGAAACGATGGTTTTGCAGCAACTCGCGGTGACGACGGCCAATTCTGAAATCCTTTTGACAAAAATAAATGGCCTCGGCGAGGTCGTCGGTTCGGCCATCCGGCTCGGCACGACGAAGCAGGATTGGGCAAAAAATTTCCAAAAAACCACCGACGCGCAGGGCAATCCGACCGGTTTCGTCATCGCCGGGGAAACGAACAACGGCTCGGCGCGCGACATTTTTTTGATTAAAACCAACCTCGCGGGCGGGGTGATTTGGGCAAATCGGTACGGCTCGACGACGCGGACGGATTATGTTTCAAAAGTGATTGCCCTGCCCGACGGCGGTTTTGCGTTTGCCGGATATTCGACGAGCGCGGCGACCGGGACGGATGTCTTTGTCCTGCGAACGAACGCCGACGGCAACCCGATGTGGAACACTTATTTTGATTTGGGCGGAAATGCTTTTGCAAATTCGTTGGATTTTTTGCCCGGCGGGGCGGGTTCACCAGCCAGTTTGGTGGTCGCGGGCTACGTTCAAAATGCCACGAAAGATGCTTTTTTGATGCGGATTGACGCGGCAACGGCGGGCGTGATTTGGGCAAAAAATTTCAATTTTACCTCGACCTCGCAGGACATCGGCAGCGCGGTGCAGGTTTCGGGAAATGAAATCACGATGGCCGGGAACACGCAAACGGGCAGTTTCACTGACCATTTTCTCGTCCGCACGAACCTCGCGGGCGGTTTGATTTTTTCAAAAAAGAGCCGTTTTTCACCCGGAAATGTGAAAGTTTACCCGGCGGGCATCGAACATTTGACAACGCCCGGCGGCGGTTTTGTCGTCGGTGGGCACGTCCAAAACGGGGCGAACAAACGGGCTTTTTTGCAAAAATTTGATGCGGCGGGAAATTCTTTGTCCCTCAAAATTTTCAATCCAGACGTGGCGAAAGTTGAAATCAACAACCTGAAAAAATGTGCCGACGGCGGTTTTCTCCTCGCCGGAACGAACACGGTGACGGCCGCAAATCCCGAAACTTATATTTTGAAAACGGATGCCGATTTGAACGCGGGCACGGCCTGTTTTGAGCAATCGCTCAACCAAACGACGGCGAGCGGGACTGCCTCTGGCAGCCTGCCGATTGGGTATGCGAACGGGGCGATGACCAGTTTTTCGCCCGTTCTGACGACGTTTTCCGTGCCGTTTTCGGGTTGTGCGGGCGGACGGCCAAGTACCCCGGAACTCTGTTCCGGGTGTGATTTTGAAGGCACGTTGCCCGAAACGGAGTTTCGGGGTACTGTTTCCGAAACGGAGTTTCGGGGTACTTTTCAAGTTTTTCCAAACCCAATTCCAGCCGGAGTGGGCGCGTTTTTTTTACAATTTGATAATTTTGAAAATGAAAAAAACAGCGTTTTCACCGCAGTTTTGACCGATTTGGCAGGGCGTGTTTTGGCAAAAAAGGAATTTGAAAAAACGGACGGCGGCGCGGCGGAGTGGCAAATCGGAGCGGGCGCGGCGGGTGTGTTTTTTGTGCAAATTTTTGAAAATGGGCGGCTGGTCGGTTCTCAAAAATTGGTCCGGATTTGATATTGCCATTTTTTTTATTGATTATCCAGGAACCCGGAAGAAAGGGAGGGGATGTCCAAAGTCTAAAACAATTGCAACAGCCAACTTTTCTCCCGCAATTTCACGGTTCCAGAAATTTCAGCGGCCAATTGCCTGCACCTGGCGGCGTCCGTTTTATCTAAATCCATGATTTTTTGTAAAAAAACAATGAAATTCAGGTGCAATTCTTTGTAAAAACCAGTCTCCGGGTGCCGATAAACGAACATCCGGTAACTGTCCAAATGGTAGGCAAGGGCATCCCGTTCGCCGCGCTCGAAAAAAATCCGGGCAAGCATCCCACGCGCTTCGAGACTGTACAAAACCTCGTCGCGGGTGGCCACTTGTTGAAGCCGCGCCATCGCTTCGTCGTAGTTTTTAGTGTGGAAATGCCAAGCCGCAAGGTGAAAGGCAAACGCATTTTCGCGCTCGGCGGCGGGCAACATCGGCATCCAATCTTCCAAAAACCGGCGCGTCCATTCGAACTCCCGGCACTGCACCCCGATCATGAAAATGTTGTAATAACTGAACTTGGACAGCACTTTGTGCGGGGTGAGCAGGCCAGTTTCGAGCGCGGTGCAGTAAAATGAAAATGTTTTTTTCCTCAGATCCTCGGTCGGGTGCGTGCTCAGTTTGGTGTTGAAGACATTGAGCACCGAAATCACAAAAATGTGCAGGTCGGTTTTGCTGAACTGGTCGCGGTATCGGGTCAAACATTCGTTCAAAATCTCGGTGTGCGGCTCCGATTCGTCGCCCCGGAGGCATTGCAAAACGTGAAAATAGATGCGGATGGCCGGTTCGTCGAGGTGCTGTTCGACCAACCGGACGGCCTCGTCCAAAAACGGGGCTGGCAAGTGGAGGTTCAAAAAATTGCCGACCGCCGCGACTTGGCAACCGAGTTGCAGGATTTTTACCAACAAAAACCGCGTGTTTTGCTGCAACATGGGCTCAAAATCGGCCTGCGTGATCCATTTTTTCGTCGCCGTTTGGTGAAATATTTCCCAGTTCAAAGCCGACTGCCGGGACAGATAGTCGGCATCGCGGCGGGGCTGGCGTTCGTTTTTTGCCAGCGCGGTTTCCAAAGTTTTTTCCTTGAACTCTTCGATGCCTCGGGTCTGAAAGGCTTGCAGCAGGAACATTTCCTCCACCGATTCACTGGAACGCATCGCCTCGATTGCCAAAAATTGTTTGACACATTCTGTCAACAGGGTCATCGCGCGTCGAAGCGGGGCCATGTCGAAGGTTTTTTCATTTGGAAAAACGCGGCGGAAAACCCGCTGCCGGTCGAGCGCACCGGTCGCCCCGGTTTCAGCATGATGGTCGAAAATATAGTCGTACAGTCTCGACACGTCCTCGCGCGTGTTGAAATAGGGCGAGCGGACCACTTTTTTCAGGTTCCGCAAATCGGAAATTGGAAGCAGGCGGAGCAGTCTGACGAGGGTGCTGTCTTGCATGAAGATTGTTCAAAAATGATAATTGGGCGGTGGCCAGCGGCAAATGTATTAACATTTTTATGGAAATATTCATCAGTTTTTTTGGAGCAAAAAATTTTAAAAAATGATTTTAAAAAATTGATTTTCAGAGTTTTAAACAATTGAAAAATACTAATTTATTTGTCTTCTTTTCATTTTTTGTATTTTAAAAAGTTGGCGGGAGGCCGGACTTTCGGGCCATCAAAAACCCGGAGACGTGAAACATCTCCAACATCGCACTTTTCCTAAAAAAAAATTTTAACCACTTTTTCTCGCTGCCGGGCAAGAGACTTCGGACAGCACCTAAACAGTTGCCACACATACCTCGTGTAACAAATTGAGCAGGCCATAAATACATAGCCAGAACGCACACACTTTTCCTAAAAAGATTTTTTCGACTTCTTTTTCGCTGCCGGGCAGGATGCTTTTGGCGGTGCGGGAGGGGTGTTTTCAAACCAATTTTTTCAACATTTAATTTATCAAAAATTTTTATGAAAAATTTTTACAGGCTGCTGCTTTTTGTGTGGCTCAGTTGTTTTTTGATGGGGTCTGCCGTTGGGCAAGAATGCCCAGATTCCGGCGCGTCTGCTTCGTTGGGCGATTACACAGTTGGTGTTTCCATTGATTTTACAGTGGATTGTGCTTGCAATGCCGATAACAACTGTGCGGGGGCTGGTATCAGTGCTGCGATTTATGCCGCTTGCACAACTTGTCCGCCGCCGCACCAGATGAATTTCACTGCAAATGGCGAGGGGACTTCCTACTTCGATGCATACGGTTACACGATATCCGTTGCGCGGACGGCCATTTCCAACGGATACCATGTTTTTGCATTGGTTACGCACAATGGGAGCGCGGTAAATTCTTATTCGTCTGATATCACTTGTTCTGGCTCTTGCCCGCCACCGCCCTGCCCAAACCCCTGCAACCCAGATTGCCCGGATTTTGACCTTTGCGTGTGCGACCCCTGTTCCTGCGTCACCTGCGACGACGGCGACGGCTGCACCGCCAACATTTGCGTGGACGGCGTTTGTTCATATCCATCGCTTTGCGACGACGGCGACCTTTGCACGACCGATGCTTGCGAAAACGGCAACTGTACCCATACTTTAATGAATTGCGACGACGGAAATCTCTGCACCACCGATGCGTGCGTTGACGGTGTTTGTTCCAACATTGCGATGAACTGCGACGACCAAAACCCTTGCACGACCGATGCGTGCGTTGACGGTGTTTGCTTCAATATCCCGATGAACTGCGACGACCAAAACCTCTGCACCATCGATGCCTGCGTTGACGGTGTTTGCTTCAATATCCCGATGAACTGCGACGACCAAAACCCCTGCACCACCGATGCGTGCATTGACGGTGTTTGCTTCAACATTCCGATGGATTGCGACGACCAAAACCCTTGCACTGACGACTACTGCGAAAACGGCGTTTGCTACCACCTGCCCAACACGACGACGACGGTAAATTTTTCCGATTCAACCACTTGCGATGGCAACGCCTATTTCACAGACCTTTCCGCTGGTTTTTCCAGTCAAAACTGGTACTGGGATTTTGGCGACGGAAGCACTTCGACCGACCAAAACCCGGCGCACTATTTTTCGAACTCCGGAAATTTCAATGTTTGCCTGACGGTGAGCGGTTATGATGCTTGCGGCAATTGGGTTTCCAATCAATCCTTTTGCCAAAATGTCAGTATTTCAACAAGTTGCGACGACGGAAATCCTTGCACAATTGATGCCTGCACCAACGGGGTTTGCGCCAACGAACCCATCAACTGCGACGACGGCGACCCCTGCACCACCGATTTTTGCGATGAAAATGGAAACTGCCAGCACGTTTACCCACCAACCCCGACCACCAATTTCACTTTTTCAACGGCTTGTTATGGAAATATTTCCTTTTTCGGCCAAGCCGAAGGGTTTTCAAACATCCAAAGTTGGGCGTGGAATTTTGGCGACGGCTCGACGGCCAACGAACAAAACCCAACCCACACCTATAATTACAGTGGAAATTTTACGGCCACTTTGACCGTCAGCGGCTACGATGGGTGCAGCCTTTGGTACGTCATCGAATCTTCGCAGACCATCTCGGTTTCGACAAATTGCGACGATGGAAATCCTTGCACCATTGATTATTGCGATGCGGCGGGCTGCCACAATGACTACATCAACTGCGACGACGGCAACCCATGCACCTACGATTACTGCGATACCAACGGCAACTGCCAACACGACCCAATTTCCTGCAACGACTACAACGATTGCACCAACGATTACTGCGATGAAAATGGCGTTTGCCACAACGACCCAAATTATGGAGCATCTTTCACCAATTCATCTTTGGACGATTGTGGAAACGCATCATTTTCCAACAGTTCGTGGGGATTGTCAAATATCAATTATTCTTGGAATTTCGGCGACGGAAACACCGGCGCAGGTGAAAACCCAAGCCATGTTTTTGCTTCCAGCGGGACGTACTCGGTTTGTTTGTCTGTCAATGCTTACAATAATTGTGGGCAGTATTTCACCACAGAAATTTGTCAAACAATCACCGTCACCGTGATCCCGTCGCCTGCTTCCGCCACCATTTCGCCATCCGGCGCGGCCATTTGTTCAGGCGACAACCTGACTTTCACTTGCACAGCCGACGGCGCAACATTTTTTCAATGGAAAAATAACGGCGTGGACATCCCCGGCGAGACAAACAGCACTTTCACTGCCACGACTGCCGGGACTTTTTCCTGCACCGCCAGCAATATCTGCGGCAGCGCAATTTCGAACGAGGAAGCCGTAACAATTACCAACCCGCCCGCCAGCGCAACCATCACGGCAGGCGGCGCGACAAATATTTGCCTCGGCAGCAATGTCAATCTGGCTTGCGCCGCGCCGAACGCCACTGATTTTCAATGGAAAAAGGATGGAAACAACATCTCCGGCGCGACGGCGGCCAATTATTTGGCAAACCAAACTGGCGTTTTCACTTGCACGGCCTCAAATTTTTGCGGCAGCGCGACCTCGAACGCAATCGCGGTGACGGTGACCAACCCAATTTCCGGCGCAACAATCACGGCCAGCGGCGCGACCACTTTTTGTCAAAACGGCAGCGTCAACTTGACTTGCGACGCAGCAAACGCCATCACTTTTCAATGGAAAAAGAACGGCGCGAACATTCCCGGCGCGACCAACCCCACTTTTTCGGCCAACGAAACCGGTTCGTTCACTTGCGAGGCCTCCAATATTTGCGGCGCGGTGGTCTCGAACGCCATTTCTGTAACGGTCAATCAGCCGCCCGCCGCCCCAATTATTTCGGCAAATGGCTCGTCCATTTTGTGCACCGGCAGCGTTTTGCTGACTTGTACTTCGGCGGGCGCGACCGCTTTTCAATGGAAAAAGAACGGAACGAACATCGCCGGGGCGACCAACGCCACATTTTCGGCAACCGCAACGCTCGGCACGGCAACCTACACTTGCGCAGTTTCCAATATTTGCGGCAACGCGACTGCCCCCGGATTTTACATCCATGTTGGAAAACCGACGGCAGTTTCCATCGCAGCCGACGGCCCGACGACCATTTGCAACGGCGACAGCCTCACTTTGACTTGCACGGCAACCGCCGCAACTTCTTTTCAATGGAAAAGAGGGGCCGTCATCGTCCAGACCAGCGCGAGCAATATTTATGAAGCAAAAATCGCAGGTTCGTACACCTGCACGGCCATCAACGCTTGCGGTTCGACGGTTTCGACGGCCATCGTCGTCACGGTCAGAACGGCGGTTATCGCGGCGGCCACGGCCACCACTTTTTGTCTCGGCGGAAATGTCAAACTGACTTGCACGGCTGCGGGTGCGACTGCTTTTCAATGGAAAAAAGACGGAACGCCAATCCCCGGGGCGACCACCGCAATTTTCACAGCCACCCAAAGCGGCATTTATACTTGCACCGCGCAATTTCCCTGCGGCAGTTTGACTTCAAATCCAATCGCCGTGACCGTCAACACGCCGCCCGCGACACCGATTATTTCGCCAAGCGGCACGGTAAATATTTGTTCGGGCAGCACCGTTTTGACCTGCACCGCCGCTGGCGCGACCTCTTTTCAATGGAAAAAGAACGCCGTCAACATCGCCGGGGCGACCAGCAGCAGTTATCCGGCCAATTCGACGGGCACTTTCACTTGCTACGTTGCAAATACTTGCGGAAACGCGACGACCACGCCGGGCACAAAAGTTCACCTCGGCAATCCGACCGCCGTTTCCATCGCGGCGGGCGGCGCGACGACTTTTTGCCAAGGCGACAGCACCACTTTGACTTGCACGGCGACGGGCGCGACTTCTTTTCAATGGAAAAAAGGCGGAATTGACATTCCCGGCGCGACGGCCAGCATTTTCAAAGCAAAAATTGCCGGTTCGTACACCTGCGCGGCGGTCAATGCTTGCGGGAACACCGTTTCGACCAACACCATTTCGGTCAATGTTTTCCAGCCGATTGCAAGCGCGGTGGTCACTTCCAATTTCCAGTCATTTTGCACCGCGCTGATTTTGACCTGCACCGCGCCGAACGCAGCCACTTTTCAATGGCAAAAATTGGGCACAACTTGGGCAAACATCGCAGGCGCAACCGCCCAAAACTACACGGCAACCGCAGTCGGAAGTTATCGCTGCACCGCCACAAATGTCTGTGGTTCAATGACTTCCGCGCCTCTGGTCATCGCAGCGGCCTCCGTCGCGTTGACCAGAACGGGCACGATTTGCAACGGCACCAGTTTTTTGACCGCTACCCTGACGAATTGCGTGGCCGCACCGACCAATGCTTTCAAATGGTACAAAGGCACTGCGCTCGTCGCCACGACTTCCGTGCCGACCTACATTTTGCCTGCTGCCGGAGCCGGGAGTTACAAAGTGGTGGTCACTTTGGATGCCGGCTGCACGAGAACTTCGCCCGTTTTGGCGGTGACCTGCGCGGCGGGCAAGCCAACCGGAGGCTCGGATAAAATCATTTCAGAAAGAAATATTTTGGAAAATGAAAACTTCCGGCTCGCGCCAAATCCATTCGGCGAAGTTTTGAAATTGACGACGGAACACATTTCGGAGCAAGATTTTTCCGTTCAAATTTTTGATTTGACGGGCAAATTATTTTCCGAAAAAACATGGCCGTCCGGTACGCAAAGCATTGGTTTTCAATCGAATGAATGGCAGATGGGTGTTTATTTTATTCAAATTAAAAACCAATCGGGCGAACACATTCAAACGCTCCGGGCGGTGAAAATGGAGTGATTGTTTTTTTCAATCTCCATTTTTTTTGAGGTCGGCGAGGGTTGAATCCCTCGCCGATTTTTTTTAGGTTTTTGACAAATGAAAATTTTAGAAATCTCAAAATTTAAATTCCAGATCAGGTCAAACGCATTAAAATCCATTCCCGAAGGGAATCTATGTTTATAGCTCAGAGCAAGGGCATTTTCCTCAAATCCCGAAGGGATTTTATGTTTTCAGGCGCGAGTTTTTACATAAAATCCCTTCGGGATTTCTC
>JANNMS010000260.1:0-23267 GCA_031398055.1 Saprospirales bacterium
TTAAAATTTCAAAAACCCGTAGGGTTGGCATTTAGGTAGAAAATCGAAGTGCGTTTTATTAAAAATGCCGTAGGCATGGCATTTTGGCAGCAACATTCACGGATAAAATGCCATGCCTACGGCATTTCCCTGCTTGATTAATCTTGTTTTCTACTAAAATGCCAACCCTACGGGTTTTTGAAATTTTAATGCGTTTGACCTGTTAAAAGATGAAAATGATGAATGATGAATGTTGAATTGCGTGATTCATCATTCATCATTCATCATTTTTTAATTTCCTTTTTCAAAAACGATTTTTTTGGACTCGCCCCGCTGCCCCGCTGCATTTACATTTATCAAATAAATGCCGTTGGAAAGGCCAGCATCTGCCTGAAATTCAACAGGTTCGTTGCCCGGGACGACTGTCCACGACTGCACCAAAATTCCCCGGAAATCAAAAAGACGGACCAAGGTTTCCTGCGATTTGAAATTTTTCAAATTGACAAAAAACTTTTCTTGGACTGGGTTCGGGAAAATTTCAAACCCGTCGAGCGGCTCGAAATGGATGTTTTGAATGTTTGAAAATGAAACATTTCCATTGAGCGAAACCAATTTCAAACGGTAAAAATTATCGCCTTCGAGCGGGTTTTCGTCGCGTTCGTTGAAATATTGGAGTTCCCCGGCGGTGCCGCGAGCGTCCGTTTTTCGGATTGGCTGGAAGTTTTTGCCGTCCGCCGAGCGTTCGATGACGAAGTAATCGTTCGTGGCGGTCTCGCCCGAGGCGAGAGAAATCCATTTCAAATCAACATCAAAATTTTTGCGGTAAGCATTGAAAGTCAATGCGTTCTGTGCTGCCGTGGCTGCGAGGTTGTTGAGTCTTTGGCAATCAATTGCCCATTTTATGGTATTGTCAAACAGGCGACGACCGTCGGCAGTCAGGCTGGTCGCGGTGGCATCGTGGAGGAAAAAACCGACGCGGCGGGCGGGCGCGTTCAGCCCCGACATGGAAGCCCCTGCCGGATAAGCAAAAATGGCGGCACGGCTCGTCGAGCCACTGGCGTAGGCAATTTTCGTGGCCGCTGCTGCGGGTTTTCCCCAAGTTTGGGTGGTCGAAACTGAATAAACCGAGATGTTCCCGGACAGTCCCCCGGCAATCGGGTGCGCCGGGGCGACGAGGTTCAGCACGCCACCGCTCGAAGTTCCGTGGTCGGAATCGGCGACGGCGGGTGTCATTTTCAGTTCGTCAAAAAGGTAGGGTTCGTAGCAAATCACCGGGACGGCGGCGTTCGTAAATTTGGTGCCGATGGCCCCGGAAGTGATGGTCGAGGAAATCAGTACGAGGTTTTTGCCATTGGCATCGGTTGCGGCCACGAGGTCGTCGTCTTTGACCGTGACCGAAAGGCCGAGGGATTCGAGGCGGTTTTTTATCCAATTGTCGCCAGAATTGAGCGTGGTGCTGCCGACGACGAGCAGGGCGTTTTTGCTCACCGCCGGGTTGAGCGTAAAATTGGCCGAGCGCGTTTCGACACCATATTTAATAGATAAGGTGTGCGCCCCCGGCGCGAGGTTTTGGAAAACCGATTGATTGATTTCCCAAATTCCATTGTCAATTCGGGCCGAAAAACCTTCCGGAAGGTTTTCGAGCAAAATGCTGCCCGTGGCCGACGCGCAATCTGGGTGCGTCAGGGTCACTTCGACGCTCTGGTTTGTGGGGACGATTTTTACGATGTTGCTCTGGGCCGTGAAATTGCCGCAACCGCTCCGGCGGGCGAGGCGGGCAAACCAAGTCGTTTCGTCCGGAAACCCGGCATCCAAATTTTCAGCCGCGATGCCCGGGACGATTGAAAAACCGCCGGGATTGGTGGCCGGGTCGGTCAGCCATTTGTGCCATTCAAATTCGATGGGGCCGATGCCGCCCGTCGGCATTTCATTGTTTGAAATGATGGTCGAACCGATTTGGTCGCAGGTGTAATCGCTTGCGAAAATGGTCCCGCCGTTCAAAACATTGTCGCAGGGCGGCGGGTCAACCACCACCGTCGAGGTGCAGGTGGAAGTTTGGCCTGCCACGTTCGTGACCGTCAGCACGACAGAATAGGTCGCTGCCCCGTAAAAAACTGATTGGTCAATGGAATAATTGGCAATCGCGCCGCAAACGCCCGACGAACCACCGTCAATATCGGCAGCCGTGATGGCCACCGTGCCGTCGGCCTGCAATTGGACCGTGATGGATTCGCAGACCGCGACGGGCGGCTGGGCAGTCACCGTGATTTTTATAAAATTCGTTTCGCCACGAAAATCTTGGCAGCCCACCCGGCGCGAGCAGCGGCGGAACCAAGTGGTCTGGGTCAGAACGCCCGGCGCGTAATTTTCGGAATTGGAATTTGGGATCATCGCAAAACCATCGGGATTGGTCAGTGGGTCTACCGTCCATTTTATCCAAACGTATTCTGCCGCGCCGGAGCCGCCAACCGGGGCGACCAGGTTTTGAATCGGGTTCGCTGCCGTGCCAACACAAATGGTTTGGGTGCCGAAAACCACTCCGCCAGTCAAAACATTCTGGCAAGGGTCGCCGCAATAGGCCGAAGCCAAAACCGTCACCGTGACAAATTGGATGTAACTGTTCCCCATGCCGTCGGTGGCGGTGACGAAAACCAGATTTGGCCCCACGTGGTCGCAGTTGAAATTGGTTCTTGACAAATTGAAACTGGCCAAAGTGCAATATTCTGCCGTCGTGCCGTCGTCCACCATTTCTTGCGTCAGCGTGGCTTGGCCGTTTGCGTCCAATTGGAGGGTGACATCTTGCACCAAAAGCGACGGTCGCGGCACGTCCCAGCGGTCAAAAAGCACCGTCCCGGTCAGTTCCGAAAAATCCACGTCGCCTTTTAAAACGTAGGCCACGCCGTTCAGCCGGATGTCGCCGCCGAGCGAGGTTTTTGTGGGCGAGTCAAAATAGGCGATTCCGCAAGGCTCGATGACCATTTTCGCCTGATTGACGATGGTGGATTTGTTTTCAAATTCGCCGTCCGGCAAAATGGTCAGCCCGACCCCGGTCGAGTCGCAGTTGGCGCAGCCGTTTTGAAAAACGGCATTATTTTCAAAAGTGGCGGCCACTTTGAATTCCGAACGGTTGACGACCGTGGCGTTGTTGAAAAATTTTTGCAGGTTTGTCACCGGGGCGAAGGCACTGATTTGGCCGTAATTGGCAATTTCAAAATCAGCGGTGAGCGGTTGGTAGATTTCCGGTTTGTTGCCGCTCGCTGTCGCGTTTGGGATGACGGCTTTTTGGCCGTTTTGGGGAAGACCCAATGTCCAGTTGTTGGCATCGAACCAGTCCGCACTGACTGCGCCAGTCCAAAAATTCAATTGCTGGGCGAACGAAATTTGCGCCAAGCAAAGCAAAACCAAAGTGTTTAAGACGTGTCTCATGTCCAAGAAATTTGTGCTGAAAAACAAAAAGTTTCCTCATCGTGAGGTTGTGGGGAGCACAAGTGGAGAGGAGAAGATTAGCGGGAGAGCAAGAAAACAGCCTTGCGGCTGGAAAAGAGAGAGATGATAAAAAACCGTGCGTCAACAGGATTTGCAACAAAGGTGAAATGTGTCACAGAACTTTTCCAAATTTGGAAATGAAGTCCAGTGTTGCCTAATTTTTTTAAATTCAATTATTTTTTTTGCGTAAACTTCCTGATTTTCAATTATTTAAAAAATGGGGTCGGGTTTTTGGCCGCGTTGTTCCCATTTTTTCGTGACAAATTTCCCAAACAGCAACCCGGGAAACCCGCACCTTTTTTCAATAAAAAACAATGGGAGACGGAGCGGCAGCCAGGCAGAAAAGAAAAAAACGTTGTGCGGAATTGGGTCGGTGTTTCCCTGAAATTGTCCGTTGGCTTTTCTGAAACAGGGCTATATGGTTTACTTTTGAGCCATATAGGGCATGCTTCCCCGTTTCCCCAATTTATCATCCTTCCTAAAACTTTAATGCGCAGTCGTTTCAACGACATTCATTTTACGACCTGAAATTCAATCATCGCGCTCGTTTTTTCAATCCATTTTTATTTTAAAATCCAAAAAAACAGGCTCGTTTGGCTGCCGCTTCCCGGCACGGCCAAGTTTTTTTTATTCCCATAAAAATCTTTCATCCATTTTTTAATTTTTAATTGCACTTCAAACATGACACTTTCTTTATACAAATCACGCAATTGCTTGCTCGCCCTTGCAATTTGCCTGCTGACCTGGGGAAATGTTTTTTCCCAAAACTGTCCAAATTTGGGCAACCTCACCAACTACCTTTTTGTGTTCACCAACGGCAGCACCGATGCCAACTGGCAGGGCGCGACAAAAGGTTTCGCCGGAAATGTGGCGATTGACGGCATCCAGGCCACCGAGCGCACCTCCGGCGGCGTGCCTTTTGCCGGGACGATTTACACCAACGATGGCACTTTGGGCGCGTGGGCGGGCATCGTTTCCCAAAATTCCGGGCAGGCGTTTGCCTCCACCAACCAAACTTCGCGCATCGCCGGTTTGGAATCGGACTTGGCCAGCGCGTTTTCGCAAATCAATGCTTTGTCGCCTTCGCCGGGATATTCGGGCGTTTCTTCGACATCTTTAAATGGGTTGAACACCCAAAACGGGAGTGCCGAAACCTTCGTCATCAACATCACTTCGGGGATGTCGGTGTCCTCCCAAATCAACATCACGGGCGACGCGAGCGACTGTTTCGTGCTCCGCTGGGACTCCGACGGCAACCCAAACAACGGTTATCAAGGCCAGACCAAATTCCAGAGCGGCGGCGCGGTCGTGCCGCTCGGCGGTCTGAAACCTTCCAATTTTATAAATGTCGCGGGCGATATTGCCAGCAGCGGTGGCGGCAGCAACCCGCCGGCACCGTACCCGCAAGGGCCACGAAATAATAATGGCACGGGTTCGCTGATTCCGGGTGCTTCCAATTTTAGCGGCGGCGGCTTTTTCACGGGTTATTGGCTGACGACGGGCGACCCGGCCAGCGGGGAAAGTTCTTCGATGAGCAACGGCATTTTTGTCGGCGGCTGGTACAGCAGCAACTCAAAATTCAGCATGACCTCCGGCACGAGCGGCGTTTATGTGGCCCCAAATGTGCCCCCGCCTTCGGTCTGCACACCGCCCGCAGCGGCTCCCGAATGTACGCCGCCCACCACTTGGGACGTGGACGTGACCGCCACCGGAACCGTTGATTTTCAATCACTTACGGGCGTGAACCCGAACAACGTCACCCAAAAAATCCGCATCCGGGGAACGGGAACGGTCATCGTCAACAACTCCGACCTGCTCCTCAAATCCTCCGGGGCGGTCGTTTATGTGGAGGGCGCGGGGCTTTATACCAACAACGGCAACCTCAAAACCGAGGCCGCCGGAGCAAGGTTTTTGATGGTAAATGGCACGTTGCGGACCTCCGCAAATTTCCAGCAGTCGCCAAATTCGGTGGTCTGCATCACCAATTCGACGGTGGACATCGGCGAGGAGCAAATCGGCGTGAACTTCACGCCAAACCTGAGCACCTCCGCCGATTTTCAGAACGACGGCGGCTACCGCTACCTCAACACCGTTTGCATGAACGTCACGCACGACTTCCAACTGCAAAGCACGGGCAGCGGAACGGGGCTGAACGGCGTGGATGTCATCATCAATTCCTGCATCGAAATCGGCGACCGGGGGCTGAACCACGCCACCCCGACCGCTTTTGGCGTTGCCGACGGCGACGACTCCGGCAACTGGCAAAACAACAACCGCCAATCCATTTACGGCACCGATATCGTGGTGGCGAACGGCAGTTACCAAAATTCGATTGGTGTGATGACGCTGTGCGATGTGGGCATCAAAGTGAACAAATCGGGCAGTTTGCAGAACAACTCCGGCTCCATCGTCGGACAAAATGTCTGCATCGCCGTCGAAGATATTTTTGAAAATTCTGCCTCGTGGTCGGCTTCGATTTCCAATTGGTATTCCCAAAAACAGAACTCCACCAACGTGCCCGGCGCGGGCGGCGAGGCTTCGTTAAATACTGTGCTGCAATGTTTTGTGAACTGTTGCCAACTGACCCAAACTGGCTCGCTCGGCGACTGCGTTTGGAACGATTTAAATCAAAACGGGATAAAAGACAACGGCGAACCGGGCGTTCCAAACGTCACCGTGCAACTTTTGAACTGCCAAAATGCGGTGCTGCAAACGGCATTTACCAATGCTTCGGGCATTTATAATTTTCCAAATTTGGCGGCAGGTTGCTACCGGGTTTGTGTTGTTTTGCCAAATGGTTTTTCGTTCAGCCCACAAAATCAGGGCGGAAATGATGCGAACGATTCCGACGTGGCAACGACCGATGGAAAAACCGCAAACATTGACCTTTCGCCCGGCGAAAACGACCCGACAAATGACGCGGGCATTTTCCAACCGACACAAGTTGGCTCGCTCGGCGACTGCGTTTGGAACGATTTAAATCAAAATGGAATAAAAGACCCGGGCGAACCGGGCGTTCCGAACGTCACCGTGCAACTTTTGAACTGCCAAAACGGGGTGCTGCAAACCGTTTTTACAAGTGCTTCGGGCATTTATAATTTTCCAAATTTGGCGGCAGGTTGCTACCGGGTTTGTGTGGTTTTGCCAAATGGTTTTCAGTTCAGCCCACAAAATCAAGGTGGAAATGATGCGAACGATTCCGACGTGGCAACGACCGACGGCAAGACCGCAAACATTGACCTTTCGCCCGGCGAAAACGACCCGACGAATGACGCGGGCATTTTCCAACCGACCGCAAACCCTTGCGACAACATCACAATCACAGCCACCGCCGGGACGATTACCGTCACTGGTTTGAACGGTTCGCCGATTGCGATGGTGCAGGTTTTCAACGCGGCCTGGGCGCAGGTTTTTTCTTGTCAAGGAAATTGCACGGTGCCGACGCAGGTCATTCCGAACCTTCCGGCGGGTACTTATTTTGTAAAAGTCAACCTGTTGACGGCGGCGTGGTCGCCAATTTGTCAAAAAGAAATTTATATAAATGTCCCGCCCGGTGGGCAAAATGGTTCGCTCGGCGACTGCATTTTCAATGATTTGAACCAAAACGGCATCAAGGAAAATGGCGAACCGGGCGTTCCGAACGTGCCCGTCCAATTGAAAAATTGCCAAGATGTGGTGCTGCAAACGATGCAGACCACTGCTTCGGGGAATTACAATTTTGCAAATTTGGCGGCAGGCTGCTACCGGATTTGTGTGGTTTTGCCAAACGGTTTTCAGTTCAGCCCACAAAATCAGGGCGGCAACGATGCCAATGATTCCGACGTGAACCCCGGCGGCTGCACCGCCAACATTGACCTTTCGCCCGGCGAAAACGACCCGACCAACGACGCGGGCATTTTCCAAGCCACCCAGCCGTGCAGCGTCAACATCGTGATTTCCAATAAAATCTGCGACGGAAAAGGCACGGCTTCCACCGCCGACGATACCTACACTTTCACGATGACCGTGAACGGAACCGGGACCGGCGCGACTTGGCAGGGCGGTTATTCCAATGCTTACCTCGGCGTTTTCCAGTTCGGGCCGACACCATATAATACGCCTATTAATTTGGGGCCATTTCCGGCAGGGCAGTTTACGGCTGGCAACACCAATCCGCCAATCGTGCTCCAAAATGGCGTGGACATCCAAATTTCGGTCAGCGACACCCAAAACGGCAGTTGCTCGGACAACGAAACCGTCGTTTCCACCGGCCCCTGCTCGCCGACCGGCAACCCCTGCGACAACGTGACAATCACCGCCACCGCCGGGACGATTACCGTCACCGGTTTGGGCGGTTCACCGGTTGCGATGGTTCAGGTTTTCAATGCGGCCTGGGCGCAGGTTTTCAATTGCGCGGGCAACTGCGCGGTGCCGACGCAGGTCGTCCCGAACCTCCCGGCGGGGACCTATTTTGTAAAAGTTTCTTTGCTGAATGCCGCGTGGTCGGCCATTTGTCAAAAGGAAATTTTCGTCACCGTGCCGCCGCCCGGAAACATCGGCTCGGTCGGCGACTGTGTTTGGAACGACACGAACCAAAACGGCATCAAAGACCCCACCGAACCGGGCGTTTCGGGCATCCGGGTGCGGCTTTTCACTTGCGCGGGGGTGCAGTTGCAGGAAAAATTCACGAACGGCTCGGGCATTTACAATTTCCCGAACGTCGCGGCGGGCAGTTATTATGTCGGGTTTGATTTGCTCCCGGCGGGTTTCCAGTTTACCGGAAAAGACCTCGGCGGCAACGACGCGACCGACTCCGACGCGAACCCGGCCAACGGCCAAACCGATTGTTTCACCCTCGCCCCGGGCGAAAACAAAACGACCTGCGACGCGGGGATCCGCCAAAGCACCGGTCAAACGGCCTCGCTCGGCGACTACGTTTGGCTCGATATCAACGCCAACGGCTGCCAAGAAATCGGCGAAATGGGCATCGAAAACGTCTGGGTCGGTTTGTACGACAATGCCGGAAATTTCCTGCAATTCGATATCACCGATGCAATGGGCTTTTATTTGTTTGAAAACCTGGCACCGGGAACCTACAAAATAAAAGTGCCGGCACCGACCGGGCTGACCAATTCGCCCCGGAACGCCTGCGGGAACGAGGCGAAGGACAGCGACCTGGACGACGTGACTTTTACCGCTTTCAGCGACGCGGTCACGCTCGTCGGCGGGCAAAATTACCGCGACCTCGACGCAGGTTTTGAGTCCATCCCGTCGCCGTGCGTCACGCCGCTGACCGCTACGGTTTCGGGCGCGACCTGCGCGAACGGGCAAGTTACCTTCTCGCTTTTGGTCACGGGCGGCAATCCGTGGGGCTGGAACATCGCCAACGGCGGCCAATTTATCATGGGAACTTACGGCGTTTCAAAAACCGTCACGCTGCCGATTTCCGGCAATTCGCTTTCGGTCATCATTTCGGACAGCGACAACCCGACCTGCGTGACCACCGCCACCATCAATTGCAGCGGCCCGCCGCCGACCGGCACCGACCTCGAACTCACCTCGAATGCCAGCCCGCTCAACCCGGGACAATGGGCAAATTCAGTGCTGACTTTTTCTTTGAAAAACAACGGCACAGTCGCGGCGACGGGCGTGGAAGTCCAATTGCCAGCGATGTCCGACCCGGCGGTAAATGCAGTGCTGGCCTACGTTTCGCAAAATGTCCCGGCTGGCACGACCTTCAACAACTGGACTGGAAAATGGACGGTCGGCAACCTCGCCGCCGGACAAACCTTGAACCTCGGCTACACTTTGTTCACGAAATCAGCGGGGGCGATTCCAGTTTTTGCACAGGTCTCGGCACAAAGCCCGGCGGACGCGGATTCGTCGCCAAACAACAACGCGACCGGCACGCCCGCCGAGGACGACGAAGCGCGGACGACACTCAATCCGCCCGGTGGCGTGCTCGCCCCCGGCGACCGGAAAGACGACGTGAAACCTGATTTGTCAAAAATCGAAGATTTCACTTTGTTCCCGAACCCGGCGGGCGAATCGGTGGCGATTGATTTGGAACGCTGGCAGGGCAAATCGGTCAAAGTCTTGATTTTGAACCACTTGGGCATTGCTGTTTTTGAAAAACAAATTGACCGGCAGGAAACGCCGCTGCTCGTTTTGGATTTGTCGGGCTGGAAAAACGGGCAATATTTTGTCCAATTGGAAACTGCCGGGCAACGGAAAATGGTGAAAAAATTGGCGGTGCTGCGGATGTACTGATTTTGAAATATTAGACTTTGGATACTTTGACTTTGGACATTGGACTTGCACTCAAGTAGATTAAACGGCGAAAAATATTTCTAAAAAAGGGTGGTTGCAATTGAAAAAACCTTGTTTTTATTACAAACGACTTTCAATAAACCGTGCTGAATCGCTGTCCAACGTCCAACGTCAAAGTGTCCAAATTCCAATTACTTTGCCGCTAAAAAAATGCAAACGATAAAAGTGCTCATCGTCGAAGACGACCTGCTGATTGCGAGGGATGTCCAACTTTTGCTGCAAGATTGGGGCTACACGGTCGTCGGCTGCGCGGCTGACGGCGAGGAAGCCTTTGAATTTTTCAACCAACATGCCCCGGATCTGGCATTGATTGATATCCAAATCAAAGGCGCGGCGGACGGAACCGCCCTCGCCCACCGGTTCAATGCCGTCCGGCCAATCCCGTTCATCTACCTGACCGCGCAGGCCGATTGGCCGACCGTCGAGCGGGCAAAAGCCACCAACCCCGGCGCGTACCTCCTCAAACCTTTTGACGAACGGCATTTGCACATCAGCATCGAACTCGCTTTGGCCAATTTTTTCAAAAAAAACGCGCCCAACGAACCCCACAAAACTGTTTTTGCCCACGAGGTCAAACTCAGTTCGGACGTGCTGCTCCGCAAGGACGACCAGATTTTCATCAAGCAAAACTTCCGTTTCGTCAAATTTCGGGCCGACGACCTGATTTATATCGAGGCCGACCGCAACCATTCGACCATCGTGACGGCCCAGCACAAGTTCATCGTCCGTTTCCCGCTCGCCACCGTTCTGGAACGGCTCGAACTTCCCGGGCTTGTCCGCGTCCACCGATCTTTTGCCATCAATTTGAAGTTCGTCGAGGAGTTTGACGAGTCCGAAATCATCGTCAACGGCAGACCGATCCCTTTTACCGCCGCCTACCGCAACGACTTTTTGAACAAGTTCAAGGTCATTTGAAACCAACTCCGGGTTTTACGGAAAATGGGCAGGCCTTTGGGCAAGATGGAAATGGTCCCTGTTCTGCCTTTAAATTTGCACGTGCAAGCATCCGTTATTTTTAAATCAAACACTCAATTTTACAATGAAAAAGACCAAAAATTTACACCCCGGCACCAAACCCGTCAATGCCCAGATCAAACCCTTGACCACCGAAGAACTGGTAAAAATCAAAGGCGGCAACAGCGATAACAGGGCCGTAGCCAATGCTTATGCTTATGGCCCGTGCGATGAAAAGCGGGACAAATGATTTCGGTGAGAATTTCCCTTGCCTTCCTGTTTTGTTTTTTGATTGTTTTTCAAGGTTTTGGCCAATCACCCTGGCCCGAAGACCTGCGCGAAAATTTGAAAACAGCCAAAAACCTATCTTTAAAATATCCTGATTCCGCTTTGTTTTTGGCGCAGCAGGTTTTGGATTTGGCCAAAAAAACAGACCGTGTTTCGCTCATTTTTGAAGCAAACCGTACTTTGGGAAGAATCCTTGAAGACAACAACCGCCTGTCCGATGCCCGCCCACCTTATCAAATTGCATTGGATTTGGCAGAAAAACGGCTCGTCCCGGATGCCGAACGGTTCAAAATCTACACCGATTGGGCAATCCTCCACAAAAAAACGGGCGATTACAAAACGGCCCACGACTATCATTTTCGGTGCACCGACGAGGCCGAAAAATTGGGCGATTGGAAAACCGTCGAGTTCGGCCACCACGGACTCGGGGTTTTGTACTCGTATTTGAGCGATTTTGAAAAATCTGCCGGGCATTATTTCAAAAGCATCGAAGCCGCCGAACGGTGGGGCAACCGCAGGGGCGTTTCGCAATCGCAGCAAAACTTGGCGAACGTTTTTTTGAAGGCCAAAAACCATGAAATGGCGCGAAAAAGCATTGCTGAGGCTTGGCGAGTGGCCGTTGAACTGAACGATTCCGCCCGGCTGTCGGCTGTCCAAAGGATTTACGGGCGGGTGGATTTGGCGAGCGGCGACCCGGAGGCTGCTTTGGAAAAATTTCTCGCCGCAAAAACAGCCTACGAACGGGCGGGCGACCGGGGCATCGTGGCCGAAATTTGGTTGGACATGGCCAAATTATTGGTCCAACAAAAAAATTTCGAGCAGGCGGACGCTGCTTTTCGCCAAAGCCTCGCGCTCGAAAAATGGTTTTCCGCTTTTCAAAAAGTGGCTTTTTTCAATGAACTTGGGAAATTTCAGCGGGCGCAAAACCTGACTTCGGCGGCTGAAAAATCATTTCGCCAAAGCCTCGGGCACGGTTCAAAAATCGAATTTCGGGAAGTCGCGGCGGAAAGCAATTTGGCTTTGGCCGAAATTTTCAGCAGTCGGGGCCAATTTGAAAATGCCTACCGCCACCGCCTCGCAGCCGATAGCCTGAACCAAATCATTTTTGAGGAAAACAGGCAAAAAAGCCTCGCCGGGGCGCAGTTCAAATATGATTTTGAAAAACAGGAAATCCTTTTGCAGGCGCGAAACCGGGAATTGGAACATTCAAAAAGGATGAATTTAATGCTTGTCGGCGGCTTCATTTTAAGCCTCGGACTGCTGTTTTTCGCCTTCCGGCAAATGCGCGCCCGGCAAAAATCCATGCAACAAATCGAACTTTTGAACAAAGAACTGCACCACCGCGTCAAGAACAACCTGCAAACCATCAGCAGTATTTTCCGGCTGCAATCGCGCCAAATTCAGGAACCCGCCGCGCTCCATGTTCTGAACGAAAGCCGCCAGCGGTTGGAGGCCATTTCGATGATCCACCAGCAGGTTTTTCAAAATGAAACTTTGAAAACCATCAATTTCCGCCAGTTCGCAACGGAAATGACGGAGAAACTGGGTTTCATCAACAGCGCGGAAATCGCCGTGCCGGAAACCCGCATCCGCATCGAACCCGAAAACATGGACGTTGACAAAGCCCTGCCTTTTGCCCTGATCCTCAACGAACTGATGACAAATTCCTTTAAACACGCTTTCCCCGGCATGGCTGACCCGCGTTTCGAACTCGACATCTCGGCGAAAAAATTCCACTTCCGGGACAACGGAAAAGGCTTTCCGGAGAAAATTGTCCACCACAATGCCAACGGTTTTGGCCTTCAACTCATCCGCTCTTTGGCACAGCAAATTGGGGAAAACCCTCGGTTTTACAACCTCGACGGGGCGCATTTTGAAATGGACATCAACTGAAATTGGATAATGTGGAAATGTGGAAATGTGGGAATGTGGGAATGATGGCCATTATCCCATTGTAAAACTGGGATACAAAAACACCCAAACCGGGGTACAAAAACGCCTTGCCCCAGATATTCAAGACTCGGAACCCGCTTGTTGTTTTATTACCTTCGTGCAAGCACTTCATTTCGCCCGGATTCCTTTTTGGGCGCGTTAATCCGAATCGCAGGCCGGCAAACTTCCACGCAAAACAGGCAGCGTCTTTCCTAATCTCTTTCCGACAGGTTTTTTATCACGGGCACATTTGCCCACATTCTTCATTTTGAATATTTTCATTTTCACGCTTTTATTTTCGGGATTCCCGGAAAGACGGGTTAATTTTTAAACTAAATTTTACACAAATGACAAATCATTTTTTTACCCGCTCCACAGGTTGGTTGCTTGCTTTAGCAATCGCTTTTTTCCTCCCGTTCAGCGGGAACGCCGCCCCGGAAACGGTCGGCACCATCCAAGGCTACGTCTGGAACGACCTGAACAACAACGGTTTGCAGGACAACGGCGAACCCGGTCTGGGCGGCGTTTGGGTGCAGGTCGAGACCCCGGTCGGCGGCTGGGTCAACGGCGGCTACACCAACATGGCCGGCGATTATTCCTACCCAAACATCCCGGCCGGCTCGTACAAAGTCAAAGTTGCCAACCCCGGAAACGGCTTCAACGCCTCCTCGCAAGACGTGGGCGGCAACGATGCAATTGACAGCGACACGGATATTTACGGTTTTACCCCCGTTTTCACCCTCGCCGCCGGGCAAACGGTGGACATTGACGGCGGCCTCACCACCGGCGGCCAATGTTACACGCCCGTCTATGCCACTTCGAGCAATGTTTCTTGCAGCGGCAGCACCTTTTCCTTCCAAATCACGGCGACGGGCGGCACTGCTTTCGGTGGCGTTTCGTGGGGCTGGAACGGCGCGGGCCTGTCCATGCAACCCTACGGACAGCCAATCACGGTCGGCCCATTTCCTTGCGGCAGCCCGGCCACTGTCATCGTGACCGACGTGGACAACCCGTTTTGCACGGCCACCGTCACGGTCAATTCCCCGGCGTGTTGCGTTGGCAGCAGCATAACGATTACTTGCCCAATTGACATGAACATGACCGCCCCGGCGGGCGCAACGGGCATGGTCGTAAATTACACAACGCCCACAGCCACAACGACTTGCACGGCTGGCGGCCTGAACGTCACGCGGACGAGCGGCCCAGCGAGCGGCTCGGTTTTCCCGGTCGGCACGACCCAAGTTTGTTTCAAGGCAACGGATGCCTGCGGAAATGTGGGGACTTGCTGTTTCAATGTGAAAGTCACTGCGCCAACTGGCAATTGCGATTCAAAAACAGACGGCTGCATCAAGGTTGATTTGTTGAGCATCACGACCGCGCCGAACGGCAGGGAAACCTTGACATTCAAAATCACGAGCACTTGCCAACATGCTTTGTCGTATGCTGCATTTGAACTTCCCCCGAACTGCTGGGCGATTTCTGGAAACAGTTACACCGGCACGAGCGGCAGAAAATACACGGTTGAAAATGGAACGAACAATCCGTTCTTTTCCATCAAGTTCAACAGCGACACGGAAGGCATAAAAAATGGCGAATCGGAAACATTTTCCATCACTTTGGACCCATCCTGCAACCCATTGGCAAATATGCGCGTGCAGGTAAAAGAGAACGGCCTCACACATTTGGTCACGATAAACACCACCAATTGCGGCGGCAACCCGACCACCAACCTGACGATTTCTTGCCCGGTTGACATGAACATCACGGCAGCCACCGGTTCAAGTTCGGCCATCGTCACTTACGCAACGCCCACAGCCACAACGACTTGCGCGGGCGGCGCGACGACAATCACCCGGACGAGTGGCCCAGCAAGCGGTTCATCTTTCCCGGTCGGCACGACGCAGGTTTGCCACAAAGCCACCGACAATTGCGGCAACGTGAAAACCTGCTGCTTCAATGTTACGGTCACGTCCACTTCGTCGAGCGTCCAAATCACCTGCCCACTTGGCATGAATTTGACCGCCCCGGCGGGCGCGACGGGCATGGTCGTAACTTATGCAACACCCACAGGCACAACGACTTGCGCGGCTGGCGGCCTGTCAATCACCCGCACGAGCGGTCTTGCCAGTGGCAGCGCATTTCCAATTGGAACGACTCAGGTCTGTTATAAAGCAACGGATGCTTGCGGAAATGTCGGCACTTGCTGCTTCAACGTCACCGTCACCGCGACCCCGCCGCCGGGCGGCTGCGATTCGGAAACGGACGGCTGCATCAAAGTTGAATTGTTGAGCAACGCAACCGCCCCGAACGGCAGAGCGACGCTCAAATTCAAGGTCACGAGCACTTGCCCCCACGCTTTGTCGTATGCTGCCTTCGAACTTCCTCCGGGCTGCTGGGCGATTTCTGGAAACAGTTACACCGGCACGAGCGGCAGAAAGTACACGGTGGAAAATGGAACGAACAATCCGTTCTTTTCCATCAAGTTCAATGGCCAAACGGAAGGCATCAAAAATGGCGAATCGGAAACATTTTCCATCACTTTGGACCCGTCGTGCAGCCCGCTGACCAATATGCGGGTGCAGATAAAAGAGGACGGCACGACACATTTGGTCACGATAAACACCTCGAACTGCGGCGGTTCGAACCTTTTGTCGTCCAACTCTCTGACGTTCAATGCTTTCCGCTCCGATTTTGATGTTGACCTCAAATGGCTCAGCAGCACGGGCGAGCGCAACGATTATTTCATCGTCGAGCACAGCACCGACGGCTCGAACTGGGCACCCATCAAAAAGGAAGAAGGGGAAGGCGCGAAAGGCGAGATGCTCTATTTCGGCGCGACCCACACGAACCCGCCCGCCGGAGAGAATTTCTACCGTTTGGTGGTTTTCTACCACGACGGAACTTCGACGACGACCAACCAACAATTGGTCATCATGCCCGGCAAAGGTTCGTTTGGCATTTTCCCGAACCCGGCGAGCGAAATGGCCTACCTCGATTTGAGCGAATTTGTCCCGTCCAATGGCGGGATCGAAGTGCGGGTTTTGAACCACTTGGGCATCGCAGTTTTTGAAAAACAAATCGACCGGCAGGACTCGCCGCTGCTCGTTTTGGATTTGTCGGGCTGGAAAAACGGGCAATATTTTATCCAATTGGAAAGTGCTGGGCAACGGAAAATGGTGAAAAAATTGGCCGTCCTGCGGATGTATTGATAATTGTCCACCCACAAACAATCAGCCTTCAAACAAGAAAGCCCGGCGGAAAAATCCGCCGGGCTTTCCGTTTTTTGTAACTACTTATCACAAAAACATTTTAACCACAGAGACACACCAGAAAACATAAGTCCTTAAAAATCAAAAACTTATGTTTTCTGATGTGTCTCTATGGTTAAAAATTGAATCGTGAAAACCGCGCCCCGTGCCTGCGCCCGCCCACCGTGCTGCCC
This sequence comes from Saprospirales bacterium, assembly GCA_031398055.1. Lineage (GTDB taxonomy): Bacteria > Bacteroidota > Bacteroidia > Chitinophagales > Saprospiraceae > M3007. Next base: position 16,391 of record JANNMS010000260.1, read on the forward strand.
GACCACCGCCGCAACATAACTCAACCCCAAACCATGCCCTTTCACATCGTGAACCGACCCCGTCGGCACGCGGAAAAATTTTTCAAAAACCTTTTCCTGAAATTCTGGCGGCACGCCGGAGCCGTTGTCGGAGACTGAAAATTGGATTTCAGCTCCATTTTGGCTAAGCAAAACAGCAATTTCTGGCGGCTCGCCACCGTATTTCAAAGCATTGTCCAACAAATTAAAAAGCACACCAGACAAATGCAGCCGATCCCCAAAAAATGAAAAATCCGCGCCCGCCGCCTCAAAATTGACCTGCGCGCCGTGTTTTTCAAATTGCAAACGCATCGCCGCGAGCACATCTTCCGTCATTTTTTTGAGGTCAAAAACGGCGCGGTTCATCGGCATCACCTCTTTTTCAAACTGCGCCATGCCCAAAACTTTGTCCACCAAAAGTGCCAGCCGCGAGTTTTCATTTTTCGCAATTTCGAGGTACTCGCCCGTGCGTTTTGGGTTTTTCAAAACCTCAAAATCGGCCAGTGCTTCGAGTGCCACGCCGACCGTCGAGACTGGCGTTTTCAGTTCGTGGCTGATATTTTGTAAAAGATCATTTTTCAAATCCGTCAATTTTTGCTGCCGCACCAGGCTTTGCCAAATGCTAAAAAACGCCAGCGCGACCATCCCAAAAACCAGCGCGGCGAGCAGGATTTGCGGAGTTATCTTTTTGAAAATCAACCAATTATAATCCGAAATTTCGGCCACGAAACGTTCGCCGGAAGCCATGTCGGTGTAACTTCCCGTTTGAATTTTTCCAATTTTGACGGCCATCGAATCTTTCATTTTTGGATTTTGCCGCATCACCCGATGCCGCACTGCGAGACCCGCCGCCGCCATCGAGCTGTCAAAAGACGCGACGAGTTGCGGGAAAAAATTGCCTTCGTGCCAAGCGATTTGGCTGCTGTCGCTGCCCGGTGGTTCGTGAGCGTTGCCGCCCGGTGGTTCGTGAGCGTTGCCGAACGACGGTTCGTGAGCGAAGTCGAACGATTCCATTTTGATGACCATCGAAATCGAGCCTTGCAGGTCGTTCAACCCCGGTTTTTCTTCGCGGCGGTCGATTCGGATGTCAAATTTTTCATCGCCATTTTCCACCGTCGTCTCCTCTTTTTGGATAAAAGTCATGACCCGGACGGAGTCGTTTTTGGGCAAACCCATTTTTTCAATTTCGATCTCGCCTGAGGCGAGACCGCCCGGCAGCAGCGGCAGTTTTCGTTTCAAAATGATTTTGTCGAGCAAACGGCCTTCGATATTTCGCACCGCACCCACAAAAACGTAACCCACTTCTTTTTCCAACGCCGATTTTTCATCGTCGAAAGTTTTTTTCAAAAACAAAACGAGGAAGCCCGCCAGCAAAAGCAAACTCGCGGTCATCCAGATTTTTGGAAAAAAATGAAGACTTGTTTTTTTCATTTGAAAGTCAAAAGTACCGCCCATTTTCCCGCGAAAAAACCATCGTTAACCTTAATTAACCTCGTTGCAAGGTTGATTAACTCGTTCGGAAAAATGTGTTTTCTACTTTTGTGGCGTGGGCTGACACATAGTTCACAAAGGAGTTTTCACATAGAAAACATAGTTTTTTTTGTCTTAAGCCTATGTTTTCTATGTGAAAACTCCTTTGTGAACTATGTGTCAGTCAGTTATTTCAAAAACATAAATTTTTTCAAAAAAATGAAGATTTCAAATCCATTTCTCCTTTTGCCTTTCCTGATTTTGCCCCTGTTTTCGCAGGCGCAAAACACGTCCGGACAGGTTTTTTACACCGAAACCATCAAAATCCAAATCGAATTGCCGGAGGGCGACGAGGAGATGAAAAAGATGATCCCGCCGGAACAAAAAGTTTCCAAAGTGTTGATTTTCAACGAGAAAGCATCGCTTTACAAAAATATCGGTCCCGCCGGCGAGGGCAATGTCGAAATCAAACACGACGATGAAGAGGGCAACGACGTGCAAATCATGATGAAAATGCCCGAAGTCGTGCAGTTCACCAATTTTGAGGAAATGACTTGGCTGCGCGGCGAGGAATTTTTTGGCCGCGATTTTTTGATTTCCGGCGACGGCAAAAAATTGAACTGGAAACTGACCGGCGAACAGAAAAAAATCAACGAATTCGTCTGCCAAAAAGCCGTTTTGCTGGACACGACGCAAAATGTGGTGGCCTGGTTCACCCCGCAAATCCCGGTTCCCGGCGGCCCGGGGCGGTTCATCAACTTGCCCGGATTGATTCTCGACCTCGAAATGGACAACGGAAACCGCTCGGTGAAAGTCTCAAAAATCGAATTGAAACCCGTTGCCGACACCGAAATCGTCGCCCCGACAAAAGGAAAAGCGGTGACGCAGGCCGAATTTGAAAAAATTCAGGAAGAAAAATTTAAAGAAATGGGCATCGAAACGGGCGGAAAACCGGGCGGGGCGCGGGTCAAAATGATTATCCGGAACGAGGACAGAAATTAACTATGAACTATGAACGATGAACTATGAATTCTCAGATGTTCACCGTTCGCAGTTCGTGGTTTCATGGCTCGGCGTTCATAGTTTATCGTTCAAAGTTCATAGTTAAATGAAAATCTTCTTCCTGCTCCCGCTGATTTTCGCGGGCAATCTCCTTTTTTCCCAAAAAATCATGCTGCGTGGCACTGTTTCGGATGCTTCCGGAATCGCCCTGCCCGCCGCGACCGTCGCACTTTTAAATCAAAAAGATTCGGTGATGGCCGCGTTTTCAATGACCGACGGCGACGGAAAATTCTTGCTGCGCCGCGTTGCGCCGGGCAATTTTTTGTTGCAAATTACCTACCTCGGTTTTCGGGCGCACTGGCAAAATTTGACGGTTGCGGCGGGGAATTTGGAGATGGATTTGGGCAAAATTTTGATGAATTCCGACTCGGCGGTGCTGCAATCGGTCGAAGTTTTGGACGAATTCAGCCCGATCCGGATGCGTTTGGACACGGTGGAATACAACGCCGCCGCGTTCCGGGTGCGTCCGAACGACGTGGTTGAAGACCTTTTGAAAAAACTGCCCGGCATCGAAGTCCAACGCGACGGCACGGTGAAAGCGCACGGCGAAACGGTGCAAAATGTGCTGGTCGAGGGCAAGGAATTTTTTGGAAAAGACACCCGTATCGCCACCAAAAACCTGCCTGCCGACGCGGTGGACAAAGTCCAAATTTTTGACAAAAAATCGGAAATGGCCGAGTTCACGGGCATCGAAGATGGGCAGGACGAACGGACGATCAATTTGAAATTGAAACCGGGACGCAAGGCTGGTTATTTTGGAAAAGCGGATGCCGGCCATTCGACTTCGCTCACGGACCGTCATTCGGCGACTCGCACCGATCAGCGTTTTGCCGGAAAATTTAACCTGAATCGATTCTCGCCGACCACCCAAATTTCGGGCATCGGCATGGCCAACAACACGAACGAGGCGGGTTTTTCAATGAACGAATACATTGATTTTATGGGCGGCGTCGGGGCGTTCATGTCGGGGAACGGCCGGGTCGAAATCAACTCCGGCGACGCGGGCGGACTGCCGATCGGGGATGGAAATGGCATTTCGGGCATCCAAAAATCGGCGGCGGCGGGACTGAATTTGAACCATGATTTTTCGAAAAATTCGGAAATCGGCGGCTCTTATTTTTTCAATAATTTTAAAAATGACCTGCGCCGAGACCTGCGCCGCGACAATTTTTTGGACGCCGGCATTTTTACAAATACCGAAAACGAAACGCAGGAAAGCGGCAATCTGGCGCACCGTTTTAACCTGCTTTTTAAACAAAAAATCGATTCGTCGCAGCGGCTGAACCTGCGGTTCGAGGCTGGTTTGAGCGATGGTTTTTTGAAAAAATCGGGTTTGGCAAACACGTTTTCGCCGGGCGGGATGGCAGAAAATGCGAACCGCACGGATTTTGATTCGGATGGAAACCAGTACAGTTTGAAAACTTCGGCGACCTGGAAAAAACGGTTCCGGCAGCCCGGTCGGGCACTCGTCGCATCGGCTTCCGGGCGGCTGGCAAACAATCAAAACCGGGGCAATTTGGCTTCTGAAAACACTTTTTTTCGATTGGGAAATGGGACGGACTCGGTTCGGCAGCGGCAAAATTTGGAAAATTCTGGGTTGGAATACGGCCTGAATTTGGCTTGGACGGAGCCGCTCGGCAAATCTCACGGCTCTCGAAAATATTTGAAAATGGAGGCTTCGCGCCAGAATTTTTCGAACGAAACGGTGAAAGATTTTTTCGATATCGTGCCGGGCGGCGAGTTAAAAAACCCCTTTTTGTCCAATAATTATCGGCGCGATTTTGTGTACGACAGGGCGGGTTTGGCACTTTTGGTCAATCGAAAAAAGGCAAATTTGACGCTCGGTTTGGCTGCTCAAAATTCGCGTTTGAACGGCTCGATTCCCGACGCGACCGACAAATTTTCAGTCAAATTTTCGCGGCTGCTGCCTGCTGTTTTTTACGAAAAAGAGTTCCGAACGGCCAACCGTTTGACGCTCGATTACAACACCCGGCTGCGCGAACCCTCGCTCGAACAACTCCAACCGGTGGCCGATAATTCTGACCCGCTCAATATTTTTGTCGGCAACCCGGATTTGCGCCCGGAATTTGTCCACGACCTGCGGCTGGGTTATTTTTCGTATGACCAATTCACGTTCACCTCGTTTTTTGCCTACCTCGACGGCGGGTTGGTGAAAGATAAAATCACGAATTCTGGGTCGGTGGATTCGCTTTTTCGGCGCAAGATTCGCCCGGTGAACGTGTCGCAGGAAGCGACGGCGCGGGGTGGTTTTTCGTTCGGCACGCCGATTCGACCGTTGAAAATTGCCGTGAAATTGAAGTTGAACTCGTCATTTACCCAGAGCATTTTGTTTGTCAACGACGAAAAAAACGAGGTTTCGCGCCGCCGAAACGGTTTGGATTTTTCAATTGAAAACCGGCAGAAACAAAAAATAGACGCGCTTTTTGGATTGAAATTGGCGCAAAACGCGACGCGCTGGTCGGTCAACAAAACCCAAAACCGCAATTTCACCGACACCGAATGGTACTCCGAAATTGCGCTGACCCCGAACGAAAAATGGCAGTTCGACACGAAAATGGAATACACGATTTTTTCAGCGGAAACTTTCGGCGAACGCACGGCGATCCCGATGTGGCAGGCGAGTTTGACGCGATATTTTTTGAAAGAAAACCGCGGGCGGCTGCGGCTGGCGGCGGTGAATTTGCTCGACCAAAACCTCGGAATCCGCCGGACGAGCCAGTTTAATTATGTCGAACAAGAAAACAACAACGCGCTGGGACGGTATTTTTTGCTGAGTTTTGGGTATTCGATTTCGGGTTTTGGGAAAAATCGGGGTGGGATTGAGATAAAAATGGAGCGGTGATTTCCGGTGTGCACTTGGAAAAAAGTGATTAAAAACTAACTTTGCATAAAAAAATCATCCACCCAATGGAAGTCCTGCAAAAAAAACTGACGTACCAAGAATTTCGGCAACTGGAATTTGCCGACGACGACCAAAATTGGTACGAACTGATAAATGGCGAAATCGTGAAAAAACAATCACCCACCCTCCGGCATCAAGATATTTCCGCGAATATCGAATCTGCCCTTCGTGCATTTGCCAAACAAACCAAGTCCGGAAAAATGTACCACGCTCCGTTGGACGTTGTGCTCGACGACAACAATGCTTATCACCCGGATGTCATTTTTATCAAAAAAGACAGGTTTTTTATCCTTGATATAAAGGAACAAATCGTCATCGGCGCGCCCGATTTGGTGGTCGAAATTTTGTCAAAATCAACCGCAGCCTACGACAAGGGCATCAAAAAAGAAGTCTACGAAAAAAACGGGGTACGCGAATATTGGCTCGTTGACCCGCGCACCAAAACGGTGGAAGTTTACTCCTATTTTAACCAAAGATATTCGTTGAGCGGCTATTTTGAAGAAACAGATAAACTGAAATCTGTTGCGCTCGAAGGTTTTGAAATGGAGCTTGCGGATATTTTTGAGGAGTGATTTTGGGGTTTCGGTTTTTGGGAAAAGCAGCGGCGGGATTGAAGTAAAAATGGAGCAGTGAACTCATTCATTTTTTTCGTTCAAAAATTTTAAACGGTTTCTTTCCTCGTTCTGTCCGGGAATCGTGTCGAGCCAATTTCGAGCTTCGTCCACCAAATTGGTGATTCGTTCGACGTGCCATTCGAGGTTTTTTTTCGAAAATTCCTCGTCTTTGAGCCTTTGAAATTCTTTTATCAAATAGATTTGAAATTCCGGGCTGAGCCAATAACAAAAATTCATGGCGATGTCTTTGTGTGCCAGCGTCCCGCCGCCGCGCCCGGTTTTCCACCTCAAACCGATGGCGTTGGCCGTTTCGATCCACATTTTTGGGGACATAATTTTGCGGTTGTCGTTGGCCGTTTTCAAAAGGTCATCCAAATGGATGGGGTTTAGCCGAGGGTTGTGAATCTGTTCCCACAAATACAAATATCGAATGGTGTTGTTGTTTTTCATCCAGTTTTGGATGACGTAGGCCGGTTCGTCGGCATTGATTTTGGCAATGTCGGTCAATGAAATATAATCGGAATCCAGTATTTTTTCAATCGTGATGCTCAAACCTTGAACGGTGAGTGTCTTTTTTAGCATGAATTTTTGGCTTTAATTGAGCGGTAAAAGTATCGCAACGACGATTGTTTTTTAGAAACTGTTTTAAAACCTCTTTTTGGCTGTTTTCACTCCTCTTTTCCGATTTTGAAAAACTAATTTTTAAAGGAATATCGGGTCATATTGCTTTGAAAATTAGTTTTTCAAAATCGGAAAAGAGGAGTGAAAACAGCCAAAAAGAGGTTTTAAA
>JANNMS010000064.1:0-15258 GCA_031398055.1 Saprospirales bacterium
GAGAAATCCCGAAGGGATTTTATGTAAAAACTCGCGCCTGAAAACATAAAATCCCTTCGGGATTTGAGGAAAATGCCCTTGCTCTGAGCTATAAACATAGATTCCCTTCGGGAATGGATTTTAATGCGTTTGACCTGAAAAGGGATGGCAACTTTCAAAGTTGCCATCCCTTTTTTATTGAAAAACAAACTTGACCTGAAAAAAATCAATTTCGTCTCGGCCCATTTCCATTCGACGGCGGCGGAGTGGGAACGGCCGGACTCAAAACCCCACCCCGCGAGTTAAAATCATCCAACAAACCTTTCCCAGTGGCATTTGTCGGGTCGAGGCCTAAAAGTTTGGTGTTCCATTCCTGAAATTTTGCCACATCACCTTTCAAATAATACATGTAACTGAGATATTCGTAAGCCGTAATCAAGTCTTTTTTATTTTTTTCCACATCAACAATGGCCACCTCGATAAATTTTTCAAAATACGGCTGCGCCTTGCCAAAAACCGCCACGCTGTCCGGGTGTTTTTGGATGTCGACGTCCAATTTTGCAGCAGCCTTGCCCGACCAAAACCAGCCCAACGTGGCCGTCGGCACCATTTCCGCTACTTTTTTGTACGATGCCAAAGCCTTTTCATACCGCATCGAAGTGGTGTCCGCTTTGCAATAATATTGGCAGTTGCCGAGGTAAAAATAATCGGTCGCCTCCGGGGTTTTCATCGAATCCAAATACATTTGGTAAGAAATCGCTGCGTTGCAGTAGTCCTTTCTTTTGTATTGCAAAGCACCGATTTCTTTGTAATCCGGCCAGGTCAAAGGATCAAGCGCGATGGCTTTGCGGAAAGTTTCGATGGCTTGCAGGGTGTCACCGCCCGTTTTTACCGTCGTCCGGGCGAGATATTCGTAGTCGCTGGCCAAAATTTTGTCCGGCGTCACGACCTTGAAATAGTCGGTCATGATGGTTTTTGCTTTCGCAAAATCGCCCGTTTCATAATAACAGTAGCCCAGCAAACGGCGCAAATAGTTTTTCGAACCGTCCTTTCCGATTATTTTTTCCACCAACGCGATGCACTTGTCATACTTTTTGGAAAGAAAATAGCAGTTCGCCAACTGCATTTCATCCTCCACATTTGGTTCTTTTGCTTTCGCCAAAAGATTTTCGTAAGCCTCCGTTGCTTTGGCATAATTGCGTTTTGTGAAATACCAATATTCTGCAGTTTCGCGGTGGGCGAGTGTGAAACCGGGGTCTTTTGCCAAGGTTTTTTCCAAATACAAAATGTATTTCTCCGGAATTTTCGCCTGCCGATAAACCCGCGCCTGCATGAAAATCGCAAACGCGCTGCTCGGGTCGGATTGCTGCGCAAATTCATAATGCTGCGCGGCCAAGCCACCGTTCGGCATTTCTTTGTAGCAATAACCGAGTTGCATCAGCGTCTGAAAATCACTCGTGAATTTTTCATAAGCCGCTTTCAAATGTTTTTCCGCCAGCGGCAAGTTGCGCGTCGCACCATATAAATACGACTCGCCGATGGCACGAAGTACATTGACGTCTTTTTTGCCTGCTTTTGCAGCCTTGATAAATTGCCTGTCAACTTCGCCCGGCATATTTTTCAAAAGCAACGCCCGTCCGTTGGCGATGAATGCAAACGCACCGTCGCCTTTGACCGCAAATGCTTTATCAAAAGTTTCGAGGGCTTTTGTCTTGTCGCCTTTTGCCAAATAGGCATCGCCGAGGCGCAAAATAGAGGCTTCGTCGGCTGGGTTTTTCTGAACCAGAGCCGAGTAAAATTTGATGGCTTCATCCCAGTTTTCCAATTGCAGGGCAGCGAAACCGGGCGTCAAATTTTGGGCAACAATCATTTTTGCAGCCAAAACAAAGACAAGAAGCAGGGCAGATTTCATTAAATTAGTCATTGAATTTTACGATTTTAATATTTACGATTTTAGATTTTTCAGAATTGCTTTTTGGTTTTTATCAGTCGAATCGGCGCGGTGGCAGGCAACATCCCCGATTTCAAAACAATCCGCTGACCGGGGTCGCTCGCCAAAAACGCGGCAAAACCCAATCCCAAACCGGCGCGATATTGTGCATTGATGACATAAATCGTCCGTTTGAAAGGGTACTGCCCGGTGGCGAGATAGGCTTGGTATGGCCCAAAACCTTCGTCGCCCGCTTTTTCGGCGACATCCGCGAGTTGGATTTTTTTCAAAAAATTCTGCACGCCTTTGTCGTCGGTATCGCTCACCCAACTGGCCGCAATGATTCCGATGGCCGCTGGATTTTTCGAAACGTACTCGATTACTTCTTCATTGGTTTTCATTGCAGAAGCAGTGTTTGTCAAAGTTTCGCCCTGCAAAATCGAGTCGCGGACATATCTGACCGTCCCCGATTTTTCGTGGTCAAAAACGACCGCGATATTTTTCAGCGGCGATTTTGGGTCGATTTCTTTCCAAGTTTTTGTTTTTCCAGCCAAAATTTCGCGGACCTGCTGCACCGTAAAAACCGTGTCGTGGTTCGACGGGTGCAAAATCAAAGCGACCGCATCGTAGGCAACCGGGGTGATTTTGACCGGCGCGCCTTTGCTTTTCAAAAAATAATCATGCTCGTCGGCACTCAAATTTCTGGAAATGATAATCACCTCAATCGAATCGTCAATCAAAGCCTTCACCGCCTCGCCTTCCGGGACATATTTTGCATCCAAAGTCGCGTGTTTGTAAATCGAGTCGAACACATCGATCGAACTGGAAATGATGGGTTTGTAGCCCTCGTCGACCAGCAATTTGATATGGCCGCGCGTCGGGATGTCGAGTTCCGGTTTTGGTTTGCCGTCCTTGCCGGTATTTTGGCAGGCGGCCAACAAAATGGCCGTCGTCAAACAGAAAATAAAAGTTCGGTAAGTCATTTTTTTAGTTTAGAAAGTTTAGGGAGGTTTAGAAGGTTTAGAAGTTTAAACCTCCTAAACCTTCTAAATTTTCTAAACCTTTTCAAAAATATTCGGAATACAAACGCCAAGCCCGATACCCACCATAAATCAACAACATCGCCCCAAAAATTCGCAAAATTTCAATGGCAACTCCGGGAAACCAATCTGGTTTTGCCAACAAAACCCCGCCCATAATTAAGTAAAAAAGAATCATCACTCCACCCAAAATCAACATGGGCATTCGGACTTGTCGGCGTCGGCGTTCTTCATATTCAGGTCTGCGCATCGCGTTTTTATTTTTTTTGTTGGATGATTTTAGAGATGCAAAATTCCATAAAACGGGTGGGAAGCAAAATGAAAGATGAGTTTTTTATGACAAAAGCGGGGTTGGTTATTGGGGAATTGGTCGGCGTGGCTGCCTAATTTTCCAATACCAATTCCCCAAAAACCAACCACTTCATTTTCCCCGATATTCTTCCCACGGCGTTTTATTGTAAACTTCCTCGGCGGTGAATTTCAATTCTTTCAACAACATCGGCACGTCTTTGTAGCCGGGTGAAATCAAGATTCTTTCGAATTTTTCATTCAAATAAACGATGGTCGGGTAGCCCATTTTGCCATCCAACAATGCGTAGGCAAGGGTGTGGACACCGCGCCCGCCTTCGCTGTCGACATATTTGAAGGTCTCGTTGTTGAAAAGAATGTCCGCTTTTTGCTCGGCGTCCAATTTTACGGGGTAAAAATTGGCGGCCAAATAAGCCGTGACCTGCGGGTCGATGAACGTGCTTTTGTCCATTTTTTTGCACCAACCGCACCACGAAGTGTAGACGTCGATCAACATTTTTTTGGGTTTGGTTTTTTGCAGTTCGACGGCCTCGGCCCAGGTGTACCATTTCAATTCTTCGACCTGCGGGGCGGCAGGTTTTGAAGATTTCTCAGATGAAATACAGGCCATCGAAACGAGGCCAACCATCAAAATGCCGGAAACGGCAAGCGCAATTTTTTTCATTTTAAAATAATTTTGTGTGTCAATTTGAGACGACAAAAGTAAAATAGGATTTCACCTCAAAAACTTAAATTTTTGCAAAATGCCAATTCTGCTTTTTTACATCACCCATCCCGACGAGGCGACCGCTAAAAAAATTGGCGAAAGCATGGTTCGTCAAAAACTGGCGGCCTGCGCCAATATTTTTCCGATGCAAAGTTCATATTTTTGGGAAAATGAAATCCAAAATGAAAACGAGTGGGTCAGTATTTTGAAAACCGTCCCGGAACTCGAAATCCAACTGGAAATGGCTTTGAAAAAAGAACATCCCTACCAAATTCCGTGCATCGTTCGTTGGGAAATTCGAGCAAATTTGGAATATGAAAATTGGGTGCGGCAAGAAACCAATTTCCCAATAACTAATTTCCCAATTCCCCAATAAACCAATCACCCGTTTCTCGCAAACGGCGCGACGTCCTGCCCACAAAATTCTCCATTTAAAAATTTAAAATAACCCGCCACGCCAATCATCGCCGCGTTGTCAGTGCAAAATTCGAAACGTGGGACATAAGTTTTCCAGCCTTCTTTTTCGCCGACGGATTCGAGGGCGGCGCGCAGCCCGGAGTTTGCACTGACCCCGCCGGCGATGGCGATTTCGCAAATTCCGGTTTGTTTGGCCGCTTTTTTCAGTTTTTTTATCAAAATTTGGACGATGGTGTGCTGGATCGATGCGCAGATGTCGGCCAAGTTTTGCTCGATAAATTGCGGGTTTTTAGCCATTTCCTTTTTCAAAAAATACAAAATCGAAGTTTTCAAACCTGAAAAACTAAAATTCAAATCGGGCATCGACGGCTCTGGCAGGTGAAAAACGGGCTGTCCGGTGGCCGCCAATTTGTCGATCATCGGCCCGGCAGGGTAGCCGAGGCCGAGCAATTTTCCGGATTTGTCAAATGCCTCGCCTGCCGCGTCGTCCACCGTTTGCCCCAAAATTTCGAGGTCGAGCGGGGCGCGGACCAGCACAATTTGGGTGTGCCCGCCCGAAACCGTGAGGCACAAAAAAGGGAAATTTGGCTTCGGTTCTTCGGCAAAATGTGCCAAAACGTGGGCGTCCATGTGATTGACTTCAATCAACGGAATGTCCAACGCGAGGGCAAAAGATTTGGCAAAAGAAGTGCCGACGAGCAGCGACCCAATCAAACCAGGGCCGCGGGTAAATGCCACCGCCGACAAATCTTTTTTGGAAATGCCCGATTTTTTCAAGGCCGCGTCGACCACCGGGACGATGTTGACTTGGTGCGCCCGCGAGGCCACTTCGGGGACAACGCCGCCGTACATTCGATGGATTTCTTGGCTGGCCACAAAATTAGACAGCACCCGACCGTCAGAAATGACCGCAGCCGAGGTGTCATCGCAGGAAGATTCAATTGCAAGAATATTGATAGGCATCTGTCGTCCAGATTTCAAAATGGTAAGTACTTCACTTGAAATGAAATTGTCATAAAATTGAATGCGGCAAATGTAGTTATTTCGCCTCTGAATTAAAGGAAATGGCCAGTTTGGCATGGTCTTTAAAACTATAGACACTGACACGAAATGGACTTACAAAAACTTAAATTCATCGAAAATCAAAATTGCTTTGAAACAAACTTCACTTTTAACTAAATTTATTAATCAGATTTTGAGGTTTTTTAAACTGTCTAAATCCTCAAAGTCAAAATCTAAAACTAAAGAAATGTTCGGTTCATCATCAGCAAACAAAGACACCCGCAAAACAGTACCCATTTCCAGCCTCAAAGATAATGTGCCGGGAGACGGCCAAGCGACCACGGTAATTGCCAAAGGTTCTCGCGTGGAAGGAAAATTTATTTGCCCGGACAATGTGCGGCTCGATGGAACAATCGTCGGCGAAGTGCGGGTTGAAAAACGTCTCGTGATGGGCGACAGCGGCCATGTTCAAGGCAATATTTGGGCAAAAGAAGCCGCAGTTCGTGGAAAAATCAAAGGCGATATCGTGGTCGGCGAGAGTTTGCATTTGCTCGAAACGGCAAGCATCGAAGGAAATATCACGGCCAGAACGATGATTGTGGAAGAAGGTGCGCGATACAACGGGGCTTGTAAAATTGGTGAAACGGGCACGCCGATTGCCAATCAACCACTGAGCAAAAATTAAGAATTAGGAATTAGGAATTAGGAATTTTCCAAAATAAAAAAGCCGCGTCTTTTCAGGCACGGCTTTTTTATTTTGAAAAATTCCTAATTCCTGATTCATCTGACAATTGTCACATCCCCCGAAACCGTTTCCGTCGTTCCGTCCACAAATTCCAGTTCGACCAGATAAACGTAAACCCCCGGCAGCAGCCATTTTTCTTTCCAATATCCTTCCCAACCTTTCGGAATGTCGCCCGGTTTGAAATCAAAACCTTCGAAAACATTTTCACCCCAGCGGTCAAAAATTTTCATCGAACGAATCCGGGTCAGTTCCGCGCCGCCAAAAATCATGAAAAATTCATTCACCGTGCCCGCCCCCGTTTTGATAATGTTCGGGATGAAAACGCGGTGCTGTTTTTCCACTTTTATCAAAATGTCGTCGGTGGCCGTGCAGCCGTTCGTGTCGCGCGCGGTCAAAGTGTACCGCATACTTTGAAAAGGAAAAACCACCGTTTTTGTCCGTTCCGGATGGCTCAAATATTGGGTCGGCGTCCAGATAAAAGTATCCAAAACCGTCGTGCTGATTTGCCCGTCCAACACCGTGCTGTCGCCAAAAGCAAGCGTGATATCGTCGCCCAAATCCACCGTCAATTCATCGGCGGGCGGCACATTTGCTTCCTGCTCCGCGAGGCAGCCGTTCGAGTCTTCCAGTTCGATGGTATAATTTCCAGATTGTAAATTGCTGATTACCAATGGAAAAGCGTTCGTCGTCTGCTGCGCCGTGCCGTTCAAACTGATGGAATACGGCCCCGCCCCGCCCGTCACCGAACTCAGAATAAGTGCTCCGGTCGTGTTATTTCCGGTGCCGCCGCAGCGCGGGGCGATGGCCGACCAGACCAAATTGATGGCTGGCGGCTCGGTAATTTCAACGGAATCCACCGCCGTGCAGCCCTTCGCGTCGGTGATGGTGACGAAATATTTTCCGGCAGAAACATTTTCTAAATTGCCTTGAATTTGATTTCCACTCCACTCAAAAAGATAGCCCGGTTGGCCACCGACCGCAGTTGCCGTGGCTTTTCCATCTTCAAAACCAAAACAACTCACCGCAAAACCGTTTTGCAAAGCCACAGAAACCGTCGGAACGAGCGGCGCAACCGTCACCGTCGCGCCGGGACCGATTTCCGCCGGGCAATCCGAACCCAAACCAACCACACTGATAATCGTGTAAGTCGTGGTTTGCAGCGGCGCAACTTCCAAAATAAAACCGTTTTGGATGCCCGAAAGTGGAATTGTCGAAGTGCCGTCCGAAATGGTCACGTCGAAACTGCTGCCGGGCGTCAAATTGACAATCAGGTTGACTTTCGTGCCCGGACAAACCGTTTCTCCACCCGTCAAACTGGCCAGCGGAACAGGTTTTAAAATGACCATCGCCGTGCCGCTGACCGTGCCGGGGCAAGTCCCGTTCGACACAGAAACCAACGTAAATGTTTGATTATCAAGAATATTGGAAGACGAAATGACAAATTGGTTTTGGGGAGATTGGATCGGCAATTGGTTCACGCCGTTCAAAGCATAGACAAATTGAAACGGCCCGGTGCCCGTAAAACTCACCGGAATCAAAACATTTTCGCCGGGGCAAATCTGTTGATTTCCAGTAATCAAAGCCGCTGGCCCGGTGATAAATCGAACTTGAACGGGCGGCGAAACCGATAAACACGGGTCGTTCAAATCCACAGAATTGTTCGGAAGTTGATTTCCTGCGACCGCCGAAACGAAATAAATCTGCCCGGCAACCATCCCCGGTTGCATCGAAAATTGCGGACTGTTTGACGTTGCCAAAACTCCGGCAGGCAACGTCGTTGGATTTTCATACAAAATATATTGAAACGCGTCATTTCCATCCAAACCAAAATCGCCGTTCGATGTCAAAATGACCGATTCGTCCGTGCAAGCCTCGACCAAAGTCGTGTTCAAAGTGCCCGCGTCCGACGTGCATTGGCAAGTGTTCGCGCCCGACAAAATTTGCACGCAGCCGATGTGGTTGGTGACCGTCAAATTGAAATTTTGGGAAAATGGAATCGGGTCGGAAACAAACGTCGTGTCCGTCAAAACGCCCACCAAACCCGCGACGGTGTACGCCAAATTGGGCGCGACGCCGTTCGCAATTTTGAAAGTGACGACGTATTCCATTTTTACAAAATCGCAAGTTTGGGTCACGTCAATCAAGTCCGGCGGCAGCAAAACCGAGACCGCCGCGCCGCCCGTCACCGTGCCCACACAGCCGTCGCCAACCAACGAAGTCAAACTGTAATTCGCTGAAAATGTGGGACTTACCTTTAAAATATATGGATTGTTCAAGGTATAAATCTCTGGCTGCGGCACGCCATTTTCCAAATAATTAAAAACAAAAGGCGCCTCGCTGCCCGAAAATTGCACTTCCAAACTGGCGGTGTCGCCCTGACAAATTTCAATATTTCCAGTCAAAAAAGCCACTGTCGGCGCGCGCCAAACGATGGGCGTTCCGGGTGAAATGGACAAACATGGGTCGCCAAAATCCAAACCCGCAGGCGTATTATTTCCGGCAACGGGAAGCACATAATAAGTTACGTTCGGGGTCAAAAGACCAGCGTTGAACGTGAAATTGGGTTCAGAATTTGTCCCCAAAATCGTCCAAGTTGGCGGGCCGGGCGTCGTTGCCAACACATAAATCAAGGTATCGTTGGCATCCAAAAACGTCCCGACGGCTGACAAAAGTTGCGTCGGATCTTCGTTGCAAAGTAAAAAAGTATCCAAACTCATCGTCCCGGCGAACGTCGTGCAGACACAATTTGTCACGCCAGAAATCGAATCCACGCCGCATCCCCAAAGGTCAGAAATGACGGCATTGTAAAAATTGGCGGTCGGTACCGCGCCCGAAACAAAATGCCCCGTCAAAGTATCAAAATTGCCGCCGAGCGAACCCGACTGCACCACCGAGGCCAGATAATCGCTCGTCACGTCAAATTCGACGTGGTAACTCAGGTTGTCGGGCGCGCAAATGACTTGTACATTTTCGATGGTCGGCGTGGAATGCACCGTGATTTGCGAGCCGCCGTTGGCCGTGCCGGTGCAGCCGTTCGCATCCGAAACTCCGGTCAAAACAAAAGTCGAGGTCTGTAAAATCGTGGTATTTATCGTGAAAGAATTGCCGTTCGACACGCCCGGAATCGGCACATTATTTAATGTGTAGGTAAAATTGAAAGGTGCTTGCCCAGTAAAAAATATGGTCAACGCTTGGCTTTCACCGGGGCAAATGTCAAAATTTTGGGAAAAAATCTGCGCCGTCGGCGCGTCGTGCCAAACGACGGGCGTCCCGGCTGAAACTTTCAAACATGGATCGGTAATCAAAACTTGCCCATTTTTCGAAGTATCAATGTCGCCGGCGATGGTCGAAATGTAATATGTCAGGCCAGGAAACATCGAACCGAGGATAAAATCAAAACTCGGCGTCGTGCTCGTCGCCAAAATATTGCCCACCGGAACGCCCGGCGAGGTGTGCAGTATATAATATATGGTGTCGTTCGCATCCAAAATTTGCCCGCCGTTGAAAATCGCCGTCGCCGTTTCCGAAACACAAAGGTCGAGCGGCGTCTGGTCCATCGTCCCAGCCTCGGTGATGCAGCCGCAATTTGCGTTCCCGGTTTGGGAAAACGCCCCGCAGCCGCCATTGTCCGAAATTGAAAAATTATAACTCGTGGCAATCGGCAGCGGGTCGGAAGTGTAGACATTTCCCGACAGGGTGAGGCTGATATTTCCACCGATAAAATATGGCGGGATGCCCGAAGCAATCGAAAACGACACGGTGTACGTCCCTGCCGCGAGGTCGCAATTCGTTTCGAGGCCCGTGATTTGCGGTGGGCCGTGCACCAAAATTTGCGTCTGCCCGCTCACCTGACCAACCGGGCAAAACTGGTTCGAGGCATTTACCAAATTGACAATCACGTTTTGTGGCGAGGTCAATTGGATGATGGCCGGGCTGGTCAAGATGCCCGTCAAATCAGGTTGCAGGACATTATTTATCGTATAATTTATGGTAAATGGTGCTGTCCCGGTCAAAGAAACGGGCACATCCACCAATTCCCCCGCGCAAATATCGATCGTCGGGATGGTCAAAACTGCCGAAACTGGCTCGTGCCAAATCACCGGAACGCCCTGCGAAACCGAAATGCAGGGGTCGTTCAAATCCACATTTCCCAGCGCGTCGGGGTTTCCGGCGATGGCCGAAATGAAATAAGTCGTGCCGGGAATCGTCACGCCGGGCTGGAAATCGAAGAACGGCAAACTGTTCCAAGCCAAAACATTTCCAATCGGATTTCCGCCAGCATTGGTTTGCAAAATGAAACGCAGCACGTCATTTCCATCCAAAACTTGGTTGTTTTGAAAAATAGCAGTCGCGGCTTCGGTCGAGCAAAGATTTTGCGGGGTCAAAACCACCGTGCCAGACTCGGTTTGGCAATTGCAAACGGGATTTGCAGAAATCAACAACGAGCCGCATCCATCAAAAATGGTAAAATTGTACGTCGTCCCGACCGAAAAACTGTTTGAAATAAAATGCGTCCCCGTCAAAACACCCGAACCGACAACCGAAAATGGGGGCGTGCCACCCGCGATGTCAAATTCGACGACATAAGTTTGGTCGACCAAATTGCAAACCACACCTAAATTTTGGATGGAAAATTGGGGGTTGGCAGACACCAAAATTTGGTCGGTCACCGTGCCGTCCGAGCAAAATTTATCTTCCAAATTCAAAACCGCGACCGTCGTGTTTGCCGTCGGCAAAAAATGGATGGAATAAATATTTCCCAAAAAATTATTGACCGAAACCGGCGTGCCGTTTCCAATTTGAAAAGCAAAAGTGAACGGCGGCGCACCCGTCAAAACGATATCGACAAATGCCGAATCGCCGGGGCAAACCGTCAAATCCGCAGGAAAAGTTGCCAGCGGAAACGGCTCGAAAACCACCGGTTTTGCCGTCGAAAAATCGAGGCAGGGGTCGGCGAGGTTGATCGAGTCGGGCAAAATATGGTCGCCGGCGATGGCCGAAATGAAATAAGTCGTGCCGGGCGTCATGCCGGGCAAAAATGAAAATTCGGGCACCGTGTTCCAATCCAAAATCTGCCCCGGCGGGTTCGTGGCATCGGTGTGCAAAATGAAACGCAGGGTGTCGCCCGGTTCCAAAATTTCGCCACCGTCAAAAGTCGTGGTGGCCAAAATATCTTGGCAAAGTGAAATTGGCGAATCCTCAATTTTTCCGGCGTCTGTCGTGCAATTGCAATTTGGCACGCCAGCGACCGTCAAATCACCGCAGTCGTTGGCGTCGTGAAAAACGATGTTGTAATTATTTGCCAGCAGAATCGGGGTGGACGTAAAATGGCCGGACGCCGAAAAATTTCCAGTCCCATTTAACAAAGTAAATGGCGGCGTGAAACCTGCGACGTCAAATTCCAAAATGTAATTTCCGGCGGCGAGATTGCACGAAACATTGACATTTGAAAAAGTCGGCGTGGGCAAAACGATCACCGTCGTCGAATCCGCTGGCGAGCCGACGCAGCCGGGCGACGAGACGGTCAAAAGTTTAAAAGTCGTTGTCGCAGTGAGGTTTGTGTAAATCGTGTCGGGGTCTTCGGAGGTCGTTTTTGGGGGTTGCGGGACGCCATTTATTGAATAAGTGTAGGTAAATGGCCCCGTTCCGGTAAAATCTACCAAAACATTGGGCATGGCCGGACTGCAAAATGGATTGGCCACCGGCAACATATTTCCCGTCGGCGGGGTGAAAACAAACACGTTCGCCTGCCCGGAAACCGTGCCGTCGCAGTCCAAATTTTCGACGCTCACCAATCTGTAAATCGAGCCGGACGGCGGATTTACATTTAAAATGTAGGGGTTGTTGCTCGTCGCAATGGGAAATTGCGCCACGTTATTTATCGAATAAATAAAATTGTACGGCCCGTCGCCGACGAAAGTAAAAGTGATGGTCGTGCCGGTCATCATGCCTTGACAAATTTGGCCGCCGCCAGAAATCACAGCAGAAAGCGGGTTGCCAATTTCGACCGTTGCCGTGCCGGAAACCGTGCCGGGACAAACCCCGGCGGCAACCGAGGTTAGTTCGTAAGTTGTTGAGACTGTTGGATTTACCGGCAAATTGTACGTGCTGAGATTGGTCGTGATTGGCGTTTGCGCCACGTTATTTGCCGTGTAATTTATGGTAAATGGCGGGTCGCCCAGCAGGTTGAAAACGATGACCGCTGAGCCGCCGGGCGCGCAAATTGTTTCGTCGCCGGTAATTTCCGCGCTCGGTGCGTCCGTCGTTTCGACCTGCAAAATGCCGGAAACATCGCCCGCGCAGCCGTCGGCAGACATGCTTTCGAGTTCATAATTGGTGGTGCCGGGCGTCGGCGTGACCGTGATTTGGTACGGTGAAAGGTTGGTCGAGATCGGCGGCTGGTTCACATTATTTATTGAATAAACAAAAACGAACGGCGGCGGGCCAGCAAAAGTGAAATTTAAAGTCGCCGATTGGCCTTCGCAAATCGTGATCGGCGTGTCGTTCAAATTGCCCGTGCCGACGTCGCCAACGACGACAGAAGCCAAGCCGCTGCCCGTGCCCTCGCAGCCGTTCGCTTCGACAAAAGAAATTTCATAATCGGTGTCGTCGTCGGGCGTGACGGTAAAAATGTACGGGTCGAGGTTGGTGGTTTGCAGGTTTCCGGGCACGCCATTTTCAGAAATAATAAAAGTGTACGGCGCGGTGCCGCCCGAAAAATTGATGCCCAATTGGGTGCTTTGCCCCGCGCAAATCGAGCCCGAACCAATCAAAGTCAAAGTGGCCGTCGGTGAAGTTGCGGTGATGATATTTAAAGTTGCCGGTTGCCCGATGCAATCGACATCCGCGAAATTTTCAATTTTGACGGTCGTGTTTCCAGTCACTGTGATGGTTTCGGTAAATGGATTGTCGGAGGTGGTGTAAGTTCCAATGACGGTGTTTCCGACTTTCAAATCAAAAGTCCAAGGCCCATTTCCCGTAAAATTGATGACAATATCTATCGGGTCGCCGTTGCAAACCGTCGGCGGCGTGTCGAACATCGCGGTCGGGCCGTTGGTCACTTCGATGGTCGTTGGGAAAAGTTGGGAGCACGGCCCGGCGGGCAAAAAATTGAGATTGACCGTTCCGTTTTGGCCTGCCGGGTTGAAATTCGTGCCGGTTACGCCGGGGCCAGACCACGTTCCGGTTGTCCAATCGGGGTCTTCCAAAAGATTCAAATCAAAAATGCCTGACGAGGTGCACATCGTTGCGGTTTGCAAATCCGGGTCGGGGCAAACGACATTGAACGGCAAATAATTTGTAAAAACATCGTTGCAACTGCCGCTCGGAGCGGGGTCAACGATTCCGGTGACCCAAAACGGCCCTTCGTTGCACATGTCTGCGGTGATGGTTGCGACAAAAGGCGTCGGCACAACCGGGGTCGGCGGCGGCGGCGGTGTGAATGGGATGGGCGGAAAAGCACAACCCGAATTGCCATATTGCAGCGGCGGAAAATTCAAATTGGCATCCACAAAAAAATCGCCGTTCGCCCCGGCGGTCAAAAGCGAAGGGGTGTAAGTTGATTGGTCGGAGCAGCCGCAGTCCAATGCAAATGTGATGGTGCGCGGCGTGGTGGGCGTGCTCGTTGACTTGTTTGAAAATGCCCCGACTTGGCGCGGGCAACTGTTTTGCATTACATAAATCACCGGAGAAAGTGGGCAAAGACTGCCCCAGTTGTACCCAAAATTAAAATTGGAACTCATAAAAGTGACCACCGGAACGCCCGGCGGCACCGATTGGCCGGGCCCGACGCCGATGACCGTCGCGCCGGGGCAAAATGTTTGGACGCTGTTGATGGCCGTCGGCGTCGGAACCATAAATGGGCAATTCGTGCTGCCGAGGTCGTCGTCATTTGGCAGGTTGAGGTTATTTCCGGGCGGCAAATCGATGTCCACTTGATCCACATTGAAGCCGCTGCCCGACCACGAAACCATAAATTCATTGTCCTGCTCCGTCCCGCAGGCATCCACAAAAAGCAACAAAGTCGTCGGGCAAACATCGCATGGCTGCGGTGGCGGCGCGCCGGGAATGTCCGAGCAACCCAACAACGTGCCTTCGCCATTGTACGGATTGAAATTATTGGTCGTGCCATAAAACCAATTGACACAACCACCGCCCGGCAAATTCGTGCCCGTCGCCGTCAAAGTCATTTGTTGGCCGGGGCACAAATGGCAGGGCATCAGGCCGGGTGCACATTGTGAAGAAACGAGGGTGGCGGTTTGATTTAAGGTTGGGCATTGGGCTTTGAGCGAAATTTGAACCGCGACCGAGGCGATGGCGAGGAGCAAACCGGTTCTGAAATGTGAAACAGTCATCAAATTCAAGGAAAATAGAGTGGCAAAAAAAGCAGAGCGAGGTTACGGAGCATCGTGGATTAAAACACGAAGGTAATTTTAGGAACGAGGAATGAGGGATGAGGGATGTTGATTTTTTGTCAATTCATTCCTCATTCCTTATTCCTCGTCCCTTTTTTTGAACACTCCCTTTTTTAGGTTTGTTGAAACAACTCGATTTTGTTGCCTTCCGGGTCGAGCACCCACGCGAACTTTCCATATTCTTCGCTGACGGGTTCGCCGACGAGTTCCACGCCTTCTTCTTTCAGTTTTTCAACCAAAAAATCCAAATCGTGGACGCGAAAATTGACCATGAACCGCGACTCGGACGGCGCAAAATAATCCGACGTTTCTTTAAAAAGGGTAAAAACCGAGTAGGCTTCCGCCGGTTGAGATTCGTCGCGGTGGTAAAACATGGCTCCCCACTGTGTTAAATCTATGCCCAAATGGGTGCGGTACCAATTGGTCATTTTTTCAGTGTCGTGGCATTTTAGGAATAGGCCGCCGAGGCCGATGACTCTTTTCATAAATTTTTGATGGCTCAATTATGATTTCAAGTTGCCGGTTCGAAAGGTGCAGCGCACCGAAATATTTGTAGAAAACCATTGACAATATTTCCAAAAGGTGCGTAGCACCGAAACATTTCTGGTCAAATATTTCGGTGCTACGCACCTCGGACGACTGATTATCAATCATTTCTACAAATATTTCGGTGCGCTGCACCTTTCGAACCAGCAACTTGAAATCATAATTGAGCC
>JANNMS010000098.1:0-30850 GCA_031398055.1 Saprospirales bacterium
CTTGTATCGAATTTGCGCGAAACATCTGCGGTCTGCGCGATGCCGATTCGACGGAATTCAACTCCGATACGCCTTTTCCGATTATTTTTAAGCTCAGAGATTTGGTCGCGGTCGAAGAACTCGGCGGCACAATGCGACTCGGCGCGTGGCAATGCGAACTGAAAGAGGGAAGTTTGGCGCGTGAAATCTATCATAATTCGCCCGAAATCTCCGAACGCCATCGCCACCGCTACGAATTCAACCCCGAATTTCGACAAGTTTTAGAAAAAGAAGGTTTAATCATCAGCGGAATTTCGCCCGACGGCAAATTTGTCGAAATGGTTGAACTGCCGCGTGAAAAACATCCGTTTTTCGTCGCTTGTCAATTTCACCCCGAATACAAATCGAAACCTCTGAACGCACATCCGCTCTTCGTTTCATTTGTCCGTGCCGCGCACGAAAACCGTCTGCACAGCGAAAATCTGAAGGACGATGTTTCGAGCAACAAGCAAATCGAAATGCCCGAACGTGCGGCAGTTACAGGAGATGAATAATGAAAAGAATCTACATAACTTTATTAATTTTAGTTTTCTCGGCTTCCACTTTTGCCCACGAATATTGGTTTGAGGCGGATAAATTCTTTGTTGCGCCGAAGGAAAAAACGGCGGTTCATCTGTATGTCGGTGAAGCCTTGAAACACGACGAAGAACGGGCGTTTCAACTTTCAAAGACAAGTTTGTTCCGGCTTTTTTCGGTCTGATGTGACTCTGTGGTAAAATATATTCGTGGCAAGAAGTAATTGTTTGAAAAATGGAAATCCGAACGAAGCACACGTACCGCACGGCGATTTACGATTTTGTAAAAAACGTCCTCGTCGCCTGCCCGAAATGCGCGGGAAAAGCCCTCGTCCGGGCGGACGATTTCGGCATGCCGAAACCCGAAATCAACGAAGTCAAAGCCATTTGCGCGGGCTGCGGCTTCAACAAAACGCTGGAAAACATCCCCAAACGGCTCGATCCGAAGCAAAAACGAGGCAACATTTTGATTTTTGGTGCGCCAGTCGACCCGTTTTTTCACCTGCCCGTTTGGTTGCAGGCCGATTTTTCCGGGGAAATTTTGTGGGCGTACAATTTGGAGCACCTCGATTTTTTGGCGGCGCACGTCGGGGCGAAACTCCGCGAGCGGAACGGTTTTACTTTTAACGTAAAAAGCATCGGGGCGCGGCTGCCGCGCTGGATGACTGCTGCTGGCAACCGCGAGGCGGTCCTGAAAGCAATTGAAAAATTGAAAGAAAAATAGCACCTATTTAGACACATAGTTCAGATAGGGGTTTTCACATAGATTCACATAGGTTTTTTCGATTTTCTGTAATGAAACCTATGTGAATCTATGTGAAAACCCCTATCTGAACTATGTGTCTAAGTAGTTACGAAAAATAAACCAATGCTACCAATCAAAATTCTCGCGCTGCTCCTTTTCGCCTGCTTCATTTTTGGGTGCACCCGAAAAAAGAAAACCACCGATTCGCTTGTCGGATGGCTCGAAAAGCATTTCCCGAACCGTTTTCAAATCTTGGAAACGCTGGTTGCCGACCCAGTTCGTAACCTCAGTTTCAAAGTCAAAAACTCGGTCGTGGCCGAAAAAACGGACTCGCTGCTGCAAATCCGCATAAAATGGGATGCCCGAAAACCCGATTTTGGCTTGTCGCCCGGCGAAATTGACAGTCTTTTTGTGCAAGCAAAACTAGATTTGGCCGAAGCCCGAAGCCTTTTTGACGTGCTGAAAACGGCAGGATTTTCAAAGGTCAGTGCGAGCGTCCAACAAGGATTTGCCAAAATCCTGATTTTTGAAGAACCCACACTGGCAGCCCGCAGGCAATGCGCGGAACGGCTGAAAACCGTTTTTTCCCATTGGCCAGAAGCATCGAAGTACGGATATTGGCTCGTTTTTATGGAACCTGGCGCGTTTGGGGCCGAGTTTGGCGACATCGTGCCGCAGGCGTTTTGGGCGCGACCCGATTCGTGGCGGATGCGAAACACGCTGGTCAGCCAGCAAATCCGCGAATTGGGGCAAAATTTTGATGTCCGAGAAATCGAAAAAAATTGGCAGTTCAACACAGAATCGGACCGGCTGGGGCAGTGGGTCGAACGGGCGCGGCCGGTTGCCGAACGTTGGGCAGCCGAGCATTTGAAAAAACCGGTTTCATTTTCAACGCAAACGGAGTATTCAATTTTGGAAAAAAAATTGGGCGCAGAACTTCGGTTTCCATTTTCAGAAGCGGCAAAAACAGATGAAAACACAGAGATTTCCGGCCACATCGTCGGCGATTTTTTGTTCGATAAAGATGTTTTTGAAAATTTGAGGATTCAGGACGATTGAAAAACACCACGCTTCGATTGATTTTTCCCCCGCTTCGTTTTCAAAAATTGCGCACCGCCGTCGCCGCGCCAAAACTTTGTCCAATCATTTTAAAAAACTGAAAATCAATATGTTAGGCAACACACTCCTCGTCATCACCGTACTTTTTTCGCTGGGTTTGTTCAGCGTCACCGCCTCGCCGATGCCCGGCGGCGACCGGGGCGTGGGCCATGCTTTCATGCTGATCCTTTGCGGAGGGGGGGTTCTGCTTTTTTCCGGGCTGCTGGCTTGGAACCTCGCCGCGAACCATCGTTTGGATTGGCTGACCCCAAATAATTGGCTCCTCTTTTTCGGTTGGCTGGCCTTTGCACTTGCCATTTTATCGAGCGCGGCCTTCAAAACGGAATGGCATCCGGGAGAATTTCCGGAATTTTTGCGCTGGCTGGCTTTGTCGAGGGCGCATTTGTGGTTGTCGGTGCTGCTGCTCGTGCCTGTTTTTTGGCTTTTCAATTTTCAAAATTCGGCTGGCCTTGTTCCCAATTTTGTCCAAATCCCGATGAAAATCGGGCTAATAATCAGTGTTTTGATGGGTTTGGGGCTGGTTTTCGGTCTGTTTCGTGCTTCTGCCCAGCAATCTTCCGCCCGCATCGATTATGAAAACGAGCGAACCGATAAAATCCACAGCGAACACCTCCAATTCATCGCCGAGCAAAAACCGGAAGACCCGATTTTGAACATCCTCGCGCTGACCGGGCGTTTTCACGACAATAATGTGCGCGATGCCGCCATCGCAAAAGTCAAATCGCACCCCGATTGGGAAGCCGAACTTATCCGGCTTTTGAACGAAACCGAATGGCAATCCGAGGTGTATCAATTTATTGACGGCAACCAAGTTGACCACCCCGAACTGTTCGTCGAACCCATCAAAACCAGCCTGCGCCGCACCGCCGCCGAAATCAAAAAACGCATCAAGGGCGCGAACGATTTGCAGGATTGGCACTTTGAACATTTCAGCGTGGAGCGATGCCTGCGGGCGATCGACGAACAATTTTCACAAGTTCCCGGGGCAGATTTTCGGGCGGAAGTGCGGGATTTGCGGGCGGCTTTGGACACATCAAAACCGGAGCGTTTTGAAAAAGTGAAATTCAACCTCGCGCCCGTTTTGGATACTTGGCTGAAAAAACACCCGTGATTTATTTTATGATGTAATTGATGCCATTCGGAAACGCCCCAACCCCATTTTCACCACGTTTCATTCAAAATTTGCCACGCTTCATTTTTAAAAAGCCTTCCGGCGAGCGGCTAAACCTATTTTTGCGCTATGATTTTGCGAAAAATATCGGGGCTGTTTTTTCTAATTTTTAACCTCTGCCAACTCGCGGCGCAGGGGCCAAACCTCCGCGTCCGTCGATTCGACGATGCCCCGGAACTGGCGAACAAAGTCATTAAGTAAACGTGAGTTCGGGCATCCAAAAAGCGGCAGAGCCGCAAAATATTTGTAGAAATCGGGTTTTAGGATTTTCAGAGGTGCGGAGCACCGGAATATTGCGGTGCCCTGCACCGCTGAAAATCAATTCGATATTTTGCTACAAATATTTTGGTGCGCTGCACCTAATTTAATTGAAAATCAAGACACAAAACATTGATTTCCAAACGGTTAATGCCCGAATTCACGTTAAGTAACGTTTAAAACCTATCACCCGAAAGGGAATAATCGATATAAAAAATTATTTGTAATTTACCAAAGTAGAATTAAATTTTTCAAAAAAAATGGGCAAATTCTACCAATCCATCCAACCCGCGCACCGCGATTTTATCAAAAAACAGCACCTGTTTTTTGTCGCCACTGCACCGATTTCAACCGACGGGCGCGTCAATATTTCACCAAAAGGCCTCGACAGTTTTCGGGTCATTTCTGAAAAAGAAGTGGCCTACATGGATTTTATCGGCAGCGGCAACGAAACCTCTGCCCACACCCTCGAAAATGGCCGGATCACTTTCATGTTTTGCGCGTTCGACGGTGCGCCCAATATTTTGAGGCTTTTTGGAAGGGGCAGGGCGGTGCTGCCCGGCTCGGCGGACTGGGATTTTTACGTTGAAAATTTTACGGTTTACCCAAATTCCCGGCAAATCATCGTCGCCGAAATTGATTTGGTGGGCACGTCCTGCGGTTTTGGCGTGCCGTTTTTTGAGTACCTCGGCGAGCGGAGCATCCTTTTTGATTGGGCGGAAAAAAAAGGCGAGGCGGGTTTGGCAGATTATATTTTGGAAAAAAACCGGGTGAGTTTGGATGGTTTGCCGACGGATTATGGCTTAAAAAATCAAGCTTCCACAATCTGAAAGCGGCCAAACGGGTTTTCTTTTTTTTAAATCACACCCTTATTTTTCATTTTAAAAAACTCAAAATCATGCGTCATCTGACAAAATTTTTAACCTTTTCCATCTTCCTTTTGCTCGTTTCCTGCAAAAAGGAAGAAACCACCTCGGCAGATTTCGCCGGAACTTGGAACCTCACGGCCATCACCTGCGACGACGGCGTGACCACCACGACCGACGGCGCGGATGTCGCCACCGCAACTTACAAATTCAACGGCAAAGACTACAACGTGAAAGTGGTTTTTAAAGACGACAAAACGTACACCTCGTCGGGCAGTTACACCCAAGTTTTGACCACCACCGTTTTGGGGCAAACTTTCACCCAAGAATTTCCGAGCAATGCTTTTTCGACCTCCGGGACTTGGGCAAAAACGAGCACCACGCTCACTTTTACCGATTCCCAAAACAACGCCGGAGCCTACGAAATCCTCGAAGAAACCGATGTCAAAGTTCGCATGAAGTACGCTTTGAACTCCACCAAAACAGAACCGACCGGCGAAATCATCACCCAAAAAGCGACCATTTTCGTCACCATGACCCGGTAGGATTTTTCCCCTTTTTTCAAAATAAACAGCCACGGCTGGACACCTAAAAAATTGGTTTTCAATTGAGTAGGTGTCCGGCGGTGGCTTTTTTGTTTTAAAAAATTACGTGCCGCCGTGTTTTTGGGTTTGCTACTTTTGCAAAAGTAAAAGAGGGGTAAAAAAGTTAAAAAGGGGTAAACTGGCGCAACGTGGGATACCAGTTTACCCCTTTTTACCCCTCTTTTTCCCTAACTTGAAAAATTTTATGACGGTGAAAAATCTACTTGCCTTGTTTCTCATTTTTTTTAAAATAGCCTTTTCTGTTTTCATTTTGCTGACCTCGGCAACGCCTGCGCTCGCCTGTCCGCCCACTTTCATCCCTCATTCCTCATCCCTCATTCCTCATTCCTCATCCCTCATTCCTTCAAAAATGATGGGAAAAATCACCTTCCGCGTCGACATGCGCAACGAAACCGTCGCCCCGGAAGGCGTTTTTTTCGCGTCCAGTTTCCTTTTCACCATCGGTTTGTCGAACTGGACTTTCCAGCCGATGTGCGATTTGGGCAACGGGATTTGGGAAGTTTCTTTCGTCAACGTGCCGCCGGGCATGTACCAATACAAATTTGTCAACGGCAATGCGCCCCCCGCCGGCTGGGAATTTCAAACCTTCGGCGGCCCCTGCACCAACGCACTCGACAACAACAACCGTTTCCTCACCGTGACCGGCGGGATGCAAATGATTGGCCCGTTTTGCTTTGAAACCTGCGATGTTTTTTGCTCAGGCCTCGGAGATCCCGGCGGCGATGACACGATGCCGCCCGAAATCACCGGCGACATTCCCAGCGACGTCACCCTAAATTGTGGAGACGACCTGCCCGACCCCGAACCGCTCACCGCCGACGACGGCTGCGACATCAACGCCACCACGACCACCGGAATGCCCACCGAAACCATCGCAAACGGCGCGTGCAATTCGCAAATCATCACCCGGACTTGGTCGGTCACCGACTGCTCCGGCAACACCGCGACCGCCTCCCAGGTCATCACTTTTCAAGATCTGACCCCGCCAATTATCATTGGAAATGCTCCGGCAAACACCACCGCGCAGTGCGGAAATTTGCCGCCCGCCGCGCCACTTTCGGCCACCGATGCCTGCGATTTGAGCATCACGACGACCGGTTTGCCGACCACAATTTTCAACGGCGGCGGCGGGCCGTGCGGCAGCGGAACGGCCACGAGAACTTGGAAAGTCATGGATTGCGCTGGAAATATGGCGCAAAAAACACAAATTATCACCCTCACCGATGCCGTGCCGCCCGTCATCATCGCCAACCTTCCGGCAAATATCACGGTCGCCTGCGGCAGTTTGCCCACCGGATTTTCCCTCGCCGCGACCGACGCCTGCGACATGACTTTGACCGGAACCGCGCTGCCCGTCGACAATATTTCAGGTTTGAACAACTGCGGAACGGGGCAAATCATCCGAACTTGGACGGCCACCGATTGCACCGGAAACACCGCCACAAAATCCCAAACCATCACCGTGACCGACTTCGATTTGCCCATCATCACCGAAATCGTCCCCGGGAATTTGGTGATAAATTGTGGCCAAAATGTCCCGACCGCCCTGCCGCTCGCCGCGTCCGACAATTGCACGCCAAACATCACGGCACTGCCGACCGACAATATTTCAGGTTTGAACAACTGCGGCCTCGGCCAAATCATCCGAACTTGGCAGGCCACCGATTGCTCCGGAAATTCGCGGACGACCAGCCAAATCATCGTCATTTTGGACAATTTGCCGCCGTTCATCACCGCGCCCGCGCCTGCCGCCATCACCATAAATTGTGGTCAAAATTTGCCGACAGGCGCACCGCTCCCCGCCACCGACGGCTGCACCCAAAACCTCACGGCTACGCCGACCGACAATTTTTCAAATTTAAACAACTGCGGACTCGGCCAAGTCATCCGAACTTGGACGGCCACCGATTGCGCTGGAAATTCCAGAACGACCAGCCAAATCATCACGATTATCGACACCGCGCCGCCCGTTTTGACCGTTCCACAAAATATTTCCGTTGAATGTTCAAACATTCCAGCCGCCCAACCAACCGCAGCGACCGCGACCGACGGCTGCACGGCCAGCCCTACCATATTATATAAAGGTGAAACGATGGTTTTCTTGGGCTGCCCGTACCAAATCCATCGAACTTGGCAAGCGACCGATTGCAGCGGAAACACCGCGGCCGCCACCCAAATCATCACGGTTTTCGACACGCAACCGCCCGTTTTTTCGGGCGTGCCTGCCGACATCACGATTTGCGCCGGCGGAAATTTGCCGATGATTGCTTTAAATTGGACAGACAACTGCGCCGGAAACGGCATCTCGAACGGAACGGACGCGACCGCCGGGAACGTCATCACCCGAACTTGGACGGCCACCGATGCTTGTGGAAATTTGGCGACAGCCGTCCAAAAAATAACCATCGGTTCGCCGCCCGCCGCGCCCGCTGGCCTCGACCAAATTTTGACCTGCGAAAATCCGACCGCGATTTTGGGAAATGTGCCGCCGCCGCCGGGCCTCGCGTTTTTGTGGTCGGGGCCGGGCATCAATATTTCAAACCAAAACGACCCAAATCCATCGGTCAATTTGACTGGAAATTACATGCTCACCGTCACCGAACAAATCAGCGGCAGCGGCTGCACGGCCACCGCGACGGTCAATATTTCTGAAAATAAAACCGCGCCGACCGCCGACGCCGGGGCTGCGAAAACCCTGACTTGCATCGTAAATTCAGTGATTTTGGATGGGGCAGGCTCGCCGGGCAGCACGTTTTTTTGGTCGGGCGCGGGCATCAATTTTTCAAATCAAAACCAGCAAAATCCGTCGGTGACCGAGCCGGGAACGTATTTTTTGACCACTTCAAACCCCTCGAACGGCTGCACCGCGACCGATTCGACGACGGTTTCGGTGGATGGAAATTTGCCAATCGCCGATGCCGGAAACGATGCGGTTTTGACCTGTTTGGTAAATTCCGTGCTTTTAAATGGCCAAAATTCCTCGTCCGGTGCGGGCATAAATTACGAATGGACGGACGCGGCGGGCGTCGTTTTGGGAAATAATTTAACCCAAAATGTGGCGCAAAAAGGCATTTACAAATTGACGGTTTTTAATTCAAATTCGGGCTGCTCGTCGAGTTCGACCGTCGAAGTTTTGGAAAATAAAACACCGCCGAAAGCCGACGCGGGCGCGGATTTTGAATTGACTTGTGAAAAAACGAGCGTGATTTTGGGTGGCGCGTCGAGCATGGGGACTAATTTTTCGTATTTGTGGTACGATGCCCTGCCGCTCGGACTGCTCCCAACCCTCGCTGTCAGCACGCCGGGACACTACCATTTTTCTGTTTTAGACCTCACGAATGGCTGCCAAGCCTTCGATTCTGTTTTGGTCACGGAAAATAAAACGCCGCCGAAAGCCGCCGCCGGAGCCGATTTAACTTTGACTTGCTCGGCCACTTCCGTCAATTTGGACGGCAGCGCGAGCGACGTGGGTGCAAATTTTGGATACGTTTGGACGGGTCAAAATTTCAATTCGACCAACCAAAACCCGACCGTTTCGACCCCCGGAATTTATATTTTAACGGTAAAAAACACTGCGACCGGCTGCACCGCGACCGATGCCGTCGAGGTTTTTGCCGATGCAAATTTGCCGACAGCCGACGCCGGGGCGGGCGGAATTTTGACTTGCACGACGACGCAAATTTTGTTGGACGGCCAAAATTCGACGCCCGGCGGTTTGGATTTCGAATGGAAAAACGCGGCGGGCGCGGTCGTCGGCACGGGCGTTTCTGTTTTTGTAAATGTGCCGGGCACGTTCATTTTGACGGTTTCGAACCCGGCGACGGGCTGCAAAAATTTTGACGAAGTCGTCATTTTACAAGACACTGCCGCGCCGATTGCGGTCGCCGGGGCGGATGTTCAATTTACTTGCAGCCAAACTTCGTTGGTTTTGGACGGAAAAAATTCGCAACCGACCGGGGCAAATTTGGATTTTTTGTGGTCGGGCGCGGGCATCGTTGGCAATCCCAATTCGGTTGCCGTTTCGATAAATCAGCCGGGGCAGTATATTTTAAAAGTAACCAATTTGGTAAATGGCTGCACGGCGACCGACGCCGTTTTGGCTTCGCAAAATCCAGATGTGCCGACGGCAGATGCCGGGCAAAATCAAACTTTGACTTGTCAAATTTCTACTTTGATTTTGTTGGGAAGCAGTTCGGTGGCTGATGCCAGTTTTTTGTGGACGGGGCCGGGCATCAATATTTCAAATCAAAATTTGCAAAATCCGACGGTGGATTTACCGGGAAATTACGCGCTCGTGGCCACCGACCCGGCGACGGGCTGCGCGTCACCTGCGGCAACGGTTGAAGTTTTGGACGGTCGGATTTTGCCAGATTTGACGGTCGCGGCGGCGGGGAATTTGGATTGTGTCACGTCGTCGGTTTTGATTTCCAGTCAAAATAATTTGCCGACAGGCAGTCCAATTTTTCAATGGTTTTTTCAAAATCAGCCAATTTCCGGGGCAACGAGCAGCACGTTTTTGGCTGAAAATCCGGGGCAATATTTTTTGCAAATCACGAACCCGGCGAATGGCTGCACGAATTCCGCGACGGCCACGATTTTGGAAAATGCCACCGGTTTGCCCATCAAAATCGAGGGCGGCGGCATGCCAAATTGCAAAAATCCAATCGTCACGCTGACCGAAAACACGGCTTCGCAATTGCCAAATGTTCAGTTGACTTGGACGACGGTCGGCGGAAATATTTCCCAAAACCCGACGGCAAACAGCATCGAATTGGACGCGGCGGGGCTGTACATTTTGCTGGCGACCGACCCGGTGAACGGTTGCCAAAGCCGCGACACGGTCGAAATTTTTGCGGATTTTCAAAAACCGAGCGTCCAATTTGACCAGATTTTTGAGTTGGAATGTGGCTCGCCGTCGGTCAACCTGTCGGCAAATGTGGTTTCGCCGACCACCGATTTAACGTTTTTGTGGTCGGGCGCGGGCGGTTTTTCGAGTGCTGAAATTTCGCCGGCGGTCGGTCAGCCGGGCATTTTTAATTTGACGGTGACCCAAAACACGAACGGCTGCACGGCTTCGGCGAGCACCGAAGTTTTGGCAGGTTCTGAAATTGAGGGCGTTTTTTTCACGGCTACGTCGCCGGATTGCACGTCCGGCGGGTCGGGTTTTTTGAAAATTGACAGCGTGGTCGGGGCGAATTTGCCTTTTGATTTTAGTCTCGACGGCGTGGTTTTTCAACCGGATTCTGTTTTCAAAATGCTCGTGGCGGGCGACTACATTTTGACGGTGCTCGACGGCTCGGGCTGCTCGACGACGCGGAATTTTTCGATTGAAAATGTGCCGAGTTTTTCGGTCTGGTTCGTAAAAAATTTGCAGATAAATTGGGGCGATTCGGTGCAACTCGAACCCGTGAATTTGAGTTCGGCGGCGGCGTTTTTTTCGTGGTCGGATTCGACGAGTTTGAGTTGCTCAAATTGTGAAAAACCTTTCGCAAGTCCCACGGAAACAACAACTTATACTTTGACGGTGACGAACGCAGAGGGCTGCACGGCGACTGCCGAAATCACGGTTTCGGTCGTGGTGGATTTGAAAATTTTCACCCCAAATATTTTGTCCAGAAAAGGCGATTTTCCAAACGACCGATTGACGGTTTTTGCCGGGCAGCAGGTTCGTTCGGTGAAAAAAATGGAAGTTTTTTCGCGGTGGGGCGACCTTGTTTTTTTGAAAGAAAACTTCCCGCCAAACTCGCCAGACGAGGGTTGGGACGGGCAATTTCGGGGGAAATTTGTGGACGTGGGGGTTTATGTTTTTTATGCAAAATTGGAGTTGGCGGACGGGCGGGAGATTTTGGAAAGAGGGGAGGTTTTGGTGGTGGAGTGAAATTTTCAACCCGGATATTCTTTCGGCGGATGTAAACCAGCGACCCGCAACAATCTCCGAAGATTGACATTGCTTGGCCGATTGACTTGAAGCAAATCAGCCGTTGCTCGGCCAATCGGCGTGGTACCGATGATTAAAGTTTCATCTTCATTCCATTGAAAATGGTCGTGCCATTTGTCTTTTCGAGGGTGAAAAAGCCGAACAGATTGGTAGGTGAGCGGGTCGAAATGGTGGGTTTTGTTGTGTTTGTGTCCGTTGCAGCCGCCGTCGGCTTGGGCAAGGTTGTTGGGGTCAGACGTTCCACCCAAACACAGCGGGATAATGTGGTCAAATGGAAATGTGTCCGGTGAAAAATTGGCAGGGATGATACAGTATTCGCAGAAGCCTTTTGCCCGTTTTTTGACCAATTCTTGCACGGCAGTGGAGATGCCGGTTTTAGCCATGACCCATCGGTTTTAGCCCCATTTCATCCATCAATTGGGCGAGGGAAATATTTTTGAGTTGCGAAAGTTCGAGCAACATTTTTACCCGTTCGTTTCGCAGCAATTCTTCTTCTTCGGTCAATTGCAGGAAAATTTGATGTTCTTTTTCTGAAATGGAGTCCAATTCTAGTTTTTCGGCGAGTTCCCAATATTGTTCGCGTTTTTCTTTTGGCAAAACGGTTTGGTTTATCAGCCTGAGCAATTCCTGTTGCCGATATGTTTTGTCTTTTACTTTTTTTTGAAAAATAACCGTGTTCAGTTCTCGAACGAAAACCTCCAATTCACTGATTTTCATCTGGGCTGCTCCGGTGAGAAATACCTTGGTGTCCACTGCTGCCTGAATTTGTACTTTTGACATAATCTCTTTTTTGCCTACAAAGTTAAATCACTTTGGTTTTTCAACCTTATCTTTTCAAAAAAATGAAACGCCTCCAACTCTCTTTCCTCCTTTTTTCCTCTTTTTTCGGCATGGTCTCCGCGCAAGATTCGCACCCAATCAACGCGCTCCGCCCCGAAAAAACGCTTTTCAAAAACGACATCGAGGCACTGGATTTTCCGAACGCGTTGCGTTTGCTTCGGTATTTGACCGCCCAATTTGAGGTGGGAAAAGAGCGGCACGTCGGTTTACTTTTTAATGGAAAATATCAAAACCGGATGCGTGGCGACGGCTCGTTTTCCGATGTTTCGCAGGAAGAAATTTACCGAAAATTGCCGCTCGAAACCATCGAAAGTGTGGAGGCGCGGTACGATCCGAATTTCCATTCGCAGCACCCGAATTTGAAATATGTCGGTACCCTCAATTTCATTTTGCCTGCTTCGGCGGACGCACCGCAGCCCGAAATTGACCCCGACCCGCTGCCCGACCCGATGACCGAGCGATTGCTTTCGGTTGTCAAAGAAAGTGAACCGAAAACGGGTGTTTTGGCAACGGCTTCGCCGCGAGTCGGCTTTTTTGCGGGCAGCCAATTGCGGCCAAAATCCATTTTTGCGGGTGCGGCGGTCGAAATTCCGCTGACCACGCGGTTCAGTTTGCAGTCCGAATTTATGTTGAATTGGAAAACCGATGGCCTCGTTCCGGTGCTTTTGCCGAACGGTTCGACGGAGCCAACATCGTATTATTTGCGGGCGATTGACGGCAGTTTGATGTTCAAATACTACCTGAATCCACGATATCAACGGATTTTTCTGCTCGCCGGGCCGTATTTGGAATTTGGAAAAAGCAATTTGACACGGGTGGACGGCTTCCACGAATTGACACCCGTTTTTGATTTTGGAACGGAAAAACGCACGTCGTTTGGCTTGAATTTGGGTTTGGGCGTCCAATTTCAGGCTGGTTTTTTTGTGTCTTTGAAATGGTCGGTGCGGAGTCAGCACGATTTACTTTATCTCCAAAATTTGCGGGGGACGGCGGTTTCGGCGGGTTTTCTTTTTGGGAAACCGTAGCGGATGGCTACTTGCCACCACTACTTTTTACCACAAAGGCACATCAGAAAACATAAGATGTTGCATTAAAAACTTATGTTTTCTGATGTGCCTTTGTGGTAAAAAGTAGTAGTGCACCAAATTCAATACCCCGGGTTCTGTTTCAAAACCCCTTCCGTGATGTCAATTTCCTGCTGCGGAATCGGCAACCACTCACTTTTCCCGGCCTGAAAACCCTGCGAACCGAGCACCGCGACCGCTTTTCCAGTCCGCTGCAAATCCCAAAAACGATGGCCTTCGGTGGCCAATTCCATCCGCCGCTCTGCCGCGATGTCGTCCAAAAGTGCTTGCCCGGCGGAAGTCCGGTCGGGCAGTGCGACCCGTTTTCGAACTTGGTTGAGGTAAGTTTTTGCCTGCGTTTCGTTGCCGCTGCGGGCAAAACTTTCGGCGGCCATCAAAAGCACATCGGCGAGGCGGATTTCTTTGATGTTGTAGCCCCAGTTCAATGCGGCATCGCCGGACGTGGCTTTGAATTCGGGCAGCGGCGTGTATTTTTTGATGAAATAATCGGTGTTTTGGTAGCCTTTCGTGTACGACGCGCCGTTTTGCAAAAGGGCTTTTCCATCGATAATCGTGTGCTGGAAACGCGGGTCAGTTTTCATAAATGCCACCAAATCCTCGGTAATTGGGCAAAAACTCCAACCGTTCGCGTAAAGTGGCCCGACATAATCGCGCATCCCAAAAAACTGGACGTTGTAATTTCCTTCCGTGCCGTTCGAAAAACTTTCGTAACCACCGCGCTGCAAACCAGAATGGGCAATTTCAAAAATGGACTCCTCGCCAAACTTGTTGTCCGGTTTAAAAATATCGGCAAAACTGCCCTCCAATTGATAGTACCCGGACGTGATCACGGCTTGGCAAAGTGTGGCGATTTCAGCCATTTTCGCCGCATCATTTTGAAATAAAAGGACGCGCGCGAGCAGAGCACGGGCGGCGTTTTTGGTCACGCGGCCTTGTTCGTCGGCAAAAACAATGTCCGGGAGTTCGGGCGCGGCGACGGCTTCGCGCAGGTCTTTTTCGATTTGGGCAAAAACGGCGGCGGGCGCGGATTGGGTCTGCCGGTAAATTTCGTCGCCGCCCAAAGTCTTGGTCAGCAGCGGCACATTTCCAAAAAACCGCACCAAATCGAAGTTGTAAAATGCCCGCAAAAACTTGACCTCGGCCTGAAAACGGGCGCGTTTTTCGGCGGTCAAACCTTCGATTTCGGGGTTTTCCATTTTTTCCAAAATCAAATTGGCGCGGTAAACGCCCGCAAAACCTTTGTTCCAAAGACCAAGTTGCGGGCCCAAATTTGGGTCGAGGCGAAAATTGTCCATCGCCACCCAACTTGGTTGGTCGGAAGCGGCCGAGCCGCCCGCGTAACAATCGTCGGACGCGGCGTTGAGCAGTCCCATTTTCATCGTCCAGCCGTTCGAGCCGTTCCATTGCAGCACGTCGTAGACCGCGACGACACCTTCAAAACACTGTTTTTCTGTTTTGTAAAAAGCGGTTTCGAGTTGCGTGCCGCGTGGTTCGAGTTCGAGGAAGGATTTTTTGCAGGACGAAACTGCGAGGAATGTGAGTGCCAAAAAGGCGTATTTAAGATTCATTTTTTTAAAGATTTAAATGGTTAAACACCATGATTTTTTTTCTAAACACATAGGCACATAGGAGTTTTCACATAGAGGCACATAGATTTTTATTAAAAACACATAAAAACTATGTTTTCTATGTGAAAACTCCTATGTACCTATGTGTTCAAAGCGTTGCGTTCACCCCGAACAGCCAAAAACGCGCCGCCGGGTAAATCCCCCTGTCCACGCCGTAACTCCCGCCGCCGATTTCCGGGTCGAAACCAGAGTAAGCCGTGAACGTGAAAAGGTTATTTCCAGAAACATAAAAACGCAGGCGGTTCATCCCGATTTTCGAGGTCGCGGCGAGGGGCAGCGAGTAGCCGAGTTGCAGGGTTTTGATGCGGAAAAACGCCCCGTTTTCGAGGAAAAAATCAGAACTGCGGCTGAAATTTTTGTTCAAATCCGTCATCGTCAGGCGCGGGAATGTGTTGCTTGTGCCTTCGCCGTGCCAGCGGTTCAGCGCGTCGGTCGTCAGGTTGGCCGTCGGCAAATCGAAGCGGCGGGTCGCGTTGAAAATCTTGTTCCCGGCCACGCCTTGCCCAAAAATGGTCAAATCGAGGCTTTTGTATTTTGTCAAAAACGTAAAACCGTACGTCCAAGTCGGGATGGAATTGCCGAGAAAAACGCGGTCGTTGGCATTCAAAAAACTGTCGCGGATGGTGTTTTTGAACTTGAAATCGCCGGGCAGCGCGTCGGGTTGGAGCAGCACGCCGTTTTTGTTGTAGGCCGCCACGTCGGTTTCATTTTGAAAAATACCGTCCGTTTCGTAGCCGTAAAAATAACCGAACGGCAGGCCGACCGACGTCCGCGTGATTTCCAAACCCTGCGGGGTGAAGGTTTGGCCGGTCAAAAATTCCTTTTCGTCGCCGAGATTCGTCACCTCGTTTTTGACGTGGGAGACATTTCCGTTCAATTCAAATTGCAGGCCGTTCGACAGTGTTTTTGTAAAACCGAGTTCGACCTCGAAACCCGTGTTGCGCATCGAAGCGATGTTGCCGACCGGGCCAGCGTTTCCAACGTAACCGGGCACGGAAATGTCCAAAAGCATGCCCGAAGTCAGTTTTTCAAACCAATCAAAAGTGAGGCTGATGTTTTTGAAAATCTTCGCATCGAAGCCAAAATTGGTCTGCGTCGTTTCTTCCCAGCGCAAATCGGGGTTGGCCAAAGCGTTCGGGGTCACGCCGTTCGTGAAAATTTCCGGGAAACCAAACGTGTAATTCCGCGAGCCGCCGACCGTCGAAACGTACCTGAAATTGCCGATTTTCTCGTTTCCGTTCACGCCCCACGAACCCCGGATTTTGAAAAAATTGATGGGCGAGACATTTTCCATAAAATTTTCTTCGCTCAAAACCCAGCCCGCCGAGACGGACGGGAAATTGCCGAAACGGTAATTTTTCCCAAATTTCGGCGAACCGTCGCGCCGGAGCAGTGCTGAAAAAAGGTATTTTCCCGAAAAATTATAGTTCAAACGGGCGAGGTACGACACCAGTGCACCTTCATATTCGTAGCCGCCGAAGTTCTTTTTGTCCGCCGGGACGTTGAAACCGAACGACGCATCTTTGATATCGAACACGGGAATGTCTTGGTACGAGCCGTTTATCCCGCCGCCCTCGTTGTGTTCGGCAACCGTTCCGACGAGCAGCGAGGCGGTGTGATTTCCAAAAATGCGCTCGTAAACTGCCGTATTTTCCCAAATCCAAAACGTGCCGCGATTTTGCGAGCGGCCATATTGGTTGATGTCGCGGCGGTTCGCGGCGTTCAAATAATACACCGGGGAAAACGATTCGTCGCCCCAGTAGCCAAAATCCACGCCGTAACTCGTCCGCAATTTCAGGCCGTTGATTGGCAAAACCTCGGCAAAAACATTGCCCGCAACCTTGTCGCCCCAGCCAGAACCTTGGCTGACTTTGACCGCCGCGACGGGGTTTACCACCTCCGACGTGACGTAAGTTGAAATACCGTACGGCCGCCCGTTTTCATCTTTTACCACTGGAAAATTGACAAAAACAGGGCTGTTCAGCACGTCCGGGCGCGTTTCGACGACCGGGGTGAGCGGGTCGAGATTGATGGCACGCATCAATGGCGAGCCGTATTCCGAGTTTTCCGGCACGCCGCGACCCGTGTTCCGGGAGTAGCCGAGCGTGTTTCCGACGGTCAGCCAATCCTTGATTTTGTGCGTCGAATTGAAACGAACCGAGTACCGCTGAAAACTCGACGCCGCCGAAGTGACGATGCCCGATTGGTCAAAATAGCCAAACGAAGCGTAATAAGTTGACCGCTCCGAGCCTGTCGAAATGCTCAATTCGTGGTTTTGGATGGGCGCGTTTTCGTCAAAAATGGCCGATTGCCAGTCGGTGCCGCCCGTCAAATTGGCCGCGTCGGGGAACAAAATACCTTGCCCAGCATTCTCGGAGGACTCGTTCATCAAGGTTGCGTAGTCGCGGGCGTTGAGCAAATCGAGCCGTTTCCAGGGGTTTTGGACGCCGAAATAGGCGTTGTAACTCAGCGCGGTGCGGTTTTTTTGCCCTTTTTTGGTCGTGACGATGATGACGCCGTTGGCCGAGCGAGCGCCGTAAACTGCCGCCGAAGCCGCATCTTTCAAAACTTCGATGCTTTCGATATCGCTTTGGTTGAGGTAATCAATGCCGCCGCCGATCGGGATTCCGTCCACGACATAAAGCGGGTCGGAGTCATTTATCGTCGTCGTTCCGCGAATTCGGACGGTGGCTGCGGAGTTCGGCGCACCCGAATTTGAGGTGACACGAACGCCCGACGTGCGACCGGAAAGCGATTGTTCGAGCCGCGAAACGGGCATATTTTCCAAATCGCTCGCGCGCACTTTTGAAATTGCGCCGGTGGTCACGCTCTTTTTTTGCGTGCCGTAACCAACGACGACAACTTCCTGCATCGCGTCGGACGATTCGAGGGTGATTTCAAAAATCGAACGGTTGCCGATGGCGATTTCCTGCGTTTTGAAACCGACGTAGGAAATGGTCAAAATGGCGCGTTTTCCAGTTGTTAATAATTGAAATTGGCCGTCCGCGTCGGTCGTCGTGCCGTTTTGCGTCCCGCGTTCGACGACGGTCGCGCCGGGAAGTGGTTCATTTCCATCGGTGACGCGCCCGGAAATTTGGGTTTGGGCGGACATTTTTAGGGAAATGAAAAAAAGGATTGCGAGTAAAAGTTTGGGCATTTTTTGATTGGATTGGATGTTTTAAAAAGAGGTGTAAATGTCAAATTTCAAATTGAAAAACTATTTGAAACCTGCGATTTGCTTTTTCAAAAAATTAAAAGCAGAAAATAAATATCTTTCGGCAAACGGATCAGGTCAAACGCATTAAAATCCATTCCCGAAGGGAATCTATGTTTATAGAAATTGAAATGGACATGCACGAAAAATCCCGAAGGGATTTTATGTAAAAACTCGCGCCTGAAAACATAAAATCCCTTCGGGATTTGAGGAAAATGCCCTTGCTCTGAGCTATAAACATAGATTCCCTTCGGGAATGGATTTTAATGCGTTTGACCTGCAAACGGATGCCCGGTTAAAATATATGGAAGGTGCTTTTCTACTTTCGCCGCATCCCGTCCGACCGTCCGGGCGGGTATTTTTTGAAAAAACCCACCTTATCATGGCAAAGCAAGGAAACAAAAAGCGGTCACCCCGCAAAAAAGAAACCGATCCGCCGGACGATGGAAACCAGTACGACAAACTTTTGAAAGAAAGTTTTCGCAACTCAGCGATTGACCTTTTAACGCTTTTCCTCGGAATGTCGCCGGGAAAATATTCCGCCGCGCACGTCGAATACCAGAAAACCCGCGAACGGCGGACGGATTTTACCTTCGAGTTCGAGGCAATGGGCGAGCCGAAACGAATCGTCCATTTCGAGGTGCACGGCAAGAATGACAAAAAATTGGTGCACCGCCAGTTCGATACCGCAGGATTGATAAATTGGCATTATCCGTCGCCGGTTTGGGATTTGGTTCAAGTCGTGCTTTTCATCGGTCGGCGCAACCCGACGATGCCGAC
Source organism: Saprospirales bacterium (assembly GCA_031398055.1). Lineage (GTDB taxonomy): Bacteria > Bacteroidota > Bacteroidia > Chitinophagales > Saprospiraceae > M3007. The sequence continues at coordinate 18,804 of JANNMS010000098.1, forward strand.
CGAACTGAAAAAATCGGACATCGGCTATCGTTTTCGCCTGTTTTGGGTGAAAGATTTCAAATACCAAGACTTCCTGAAAACCGGAAACCCGGATATGTTTCTGCTCGCCGCCATCGCAGATTATGGCGAAAAATCGGCGAAGGAAGTTTTTATCGAAGTGGTGAACAAGGCCAAAGCGGTTTTCAAAGACAGCCCCGACTTTGATATCTTTGTGGAAAAATTGCACGTTTTGACAAACGCCCATAAATTGCAGCACATTTTCAACCAAGTTTATATGCAACTCTCTCAACTGATTGACGAAAAAAACGACCCGTTTTTTCTGCGGGGCAAACTCGAAGGTGAAATCCTTGGTGAAATCCGAGGCATGTCGGAGAAAACGCTTGATTTCGCATCGAGGTTGATTTTGCAATTTGACCACAGCGACAAAACCATCGCGGGGTTACTTGATTTGCAAGAAAAAACCGTTGCCGAAATCCGCAAAATCATCCAAGAACATCCCGCTGATTATCGTGGAAGACTCAAAAACATTGACCTCCATTTGCAAATCAAGCCGAGAAACGGGACTTTGAACGGCCATTAAAAATTTCAGTTTCTCAAAAGAAAGGCTGTTTCGTTGGGTAATCCGCGAAATGGCCTTTTTCTTTTTTGGCAAAATTTGAAAAAAGTCAGGCGGTGATTTTGAATGACCGCCTGACTGCGATTCCAGAAAAGACATTTTTTAAAAAATGTCTTTTCTCAATACCCCGGATTCTGCTTCAACCTGCCTCCGCTGATATCAATATGCTTCTGCGGAATCGGAAAAAGTTCATGTTTTCCGTCCACAAAATTTTTGCCGTGCGCCCGCATCACCGAACCCGCGCGGCCTTGCCGGACGAGGTCAAAAAATCGGTCGTGTTCCATCGCCAGTTCGGCGCGGCGTTCTTTCCAAATGGCATTTCGCAAATCATCTTTCGTTGCGGCGGTCGGTTCGGGCAGCCCGGCGCGGCTGCGAACTTGGTCGAGCGCGGCTTTTGCATCGGCCAAATTGCCGAGTTCGTTCGCGGCTTCGGCTTTTATCAAAAGGATTTCGCCGTAGCGAAGGATGCGCAAATTTTTGCCGGACGACCACGAATCGTAGTTGTCTTCCTTCGTTTTGCTGACGTAGGCTTTGTAATTGTAGCGCGGGTTGGCGGCGGATTCAATCATCGCGCCGTCCCACAAAACTTGTCCGACGGAGTAAAAAGTCGCGTCTTTTCGCACGTCGCCCGGCTCGAACGAAGCCAACAGGTCGTCGGTCGGGGTGTTGAAACCCCAGCCGTCGAAGCCATCTTTCACTGGGCCGCGGGGGCCTTGGCAGACAAAATAGCCGCCGATTCCCCAGCCTTCGTTGCCGTTTTGACCTTCAAATTCAAACAGCGATTCCGTGCCGTGCTCTTTTGCCTGCCGGAAAATCGAGGCAAAATCAGGGTCGAGACTGTACGTCCCGGAATTGATGACCTCGTTGCAGGCGGCCAAACTTTCCGCCCATTTTTTTTGATAAAGCAACACTTTTGCCAGCAAACCCTGCGCCGCGCCTTTTGTCGCCCGACCGAGGTCTTTGGCGGGGTAGGCATTTTTTGCGGGCAATTTTGCGGCAGCGTCGCGGAGGTCTTCTTCGATTTTAGCATAAATTTCGGAGGCCGGTGCGCCAGAATAATCCTCGTAAATCTGGGCGGTCTCGTCGGAAGTGTAGACCCTGAAAATTTTCGGCACGTTGCCGTAGCACCGCACCAAATTAAAATAATAGTACGCCCGCAAAAACTTGGCCTCACCGATATATTGGTCGGCCAGCGATTGCGACAGCCCGGTGAATTTCGGCACATTGTCAATCGCCTGATTGCAGCGACCGATCCCCGTGTAATTCGCCTCCCAAACTTCGATAATCGAAAGGCTCGTCGGGCCATAACTGAGTGCGTCCATTTGGTCTTTGTCCGCGCCGAGGTCGCCCGGGTCACTGCCTTTGTCGGCATCATCTCCGGCGATGCTGCTCATGCCAATCCACGAAAAGACGTGCTGCCCCCATTCGATGCCCCAGGAATAGCAAGAATTGACAAATTTTTCGGCATTCGCAGGTTGGAAAAAGGTGGAATCCGAAGAAATCAGGGTGTTTTCGGGCGCGGGATTGAGCCAATCCTTTTTGCAGCCCGGGGTGATTGCGAAAATCGCCAGCGTGAATGTGGCGAAAACGAGATATTTTTTCATTTTTTTAAAATGGTTTTTGCACTTTGCTCGTGAGGGTCTGCGACCCGAAACGTGGTGTCGGCAGGTCTCCGACCTGCGAAGCCAGTCATCACGAAACGCAGGTCAAAGACCTGCAAACGGCACGTTTCGGGTCGCAGACCCTCACGAGCATCGTCCACGTTTTTCAAAAACCTGTTTTTGAAATGAAAAAAATCTACTGGTTTCCGCTTCTCTTTTTGGCTTGCCCCGCGCTCGCCCAAAACGGCTACCCCATCCAACCCATCCCGTTTTACGAAGTAAAATTGGAAGATAATTTCTGGAAACCTCGCATCGAAACCGTCCGAACGGCGACCGTCCCCGCGACTTTTCAAAAAAACGAGGAGACATTTCGGGTGAAAAATTTTGAGGTCGCGGCGGGCAAAATGGCGGGCAGCGTCTGTACCCGTTTTCCTTTCGACGACTCGGATGTTTATAAAAGCATCGAGGGCGCGGCCAATTCCTTGCGGATAAAACCCGACCCGAAACTCGAAGCCGAAGTCGATATTTTGATTGAAAAAATACACGCCGCGCAGGAACCCGACGGCTATTTGTACACTTGGCGGAGCATCGTCGAACGCCAAAAAAAAGCCGAAAACAGCGAAAAACCCGCGCAAAAAGGCGCGTTTTTGGATTGGCTCGACGGCCCGCGCTGGCAAAACGAGGACAAATTGAGCCACGAACTTTACTGCGCCGGGCATTTGTACGAGGCTGCTGTCGCGCATTTTGAGGCGACCGGAAAACGTAGTTTGCTCGACATTGCTTTGAAAAATGCCGAACTCGTTGCCCGCGATTTTGGCCCCGGAAAACTCCAAAAAGCACCCGGCCACCAAGAAATCGAACTCGGTCTGGTCAAACTTTTTCAAAATACGGGCGACCGGAAATGGCTCGATTTGGCCAAATTTTTCATCGACGTGCGCGGCTACGGCGAGCCGTATTCCCAAAACCATCAAAAAGTAAAGGACCAGCGGGTGGCCGTCGGCCATGCCGTGCGGCTCGGATATATGTTCGCGGCGGTCGCCGATGTGGCCGCTTTGACGGGCAGCCACGAGTACGACGAGGCGATGAAATCGGTCTGGGAAGACATTGTTGGGAGCCAAATGTATCTCACCGGCGGGGTCGGCGCGACGGGCAGCAACGAGGGTTTTGGCGGCGCGTTCGACCTGCCGAACTACTCGGCGTACAACGAAACTTGCTCCTCCATTTCGTTTGCGATGTGGTCGCGGCGGATGTTCCAACTCACGGGCGACAGCCGTTATTTGGACGTTTTGGAACTGACGCTTTTCAATGCTTTGAACGCGGGACTTTCGCTTTCCGGGACGCATTTTTTTTACCCAAATCCATTGGAAAGCCGCAAAAATGTGGAGCGCACCGACTGGTTTTCCTGCGCCTGTTGCCCGCCCAATTTGACCCGTTTTTTCACCGATTTGCCCGGTTATTTTTATGCAAAAAAGGGAAACGACCTTTTCATAAACCTTTTTGCGGCGAGCGAAACGGCTTTTGAAAACACGAATTCAAAAGGCCAAAAAGTGAAAATCGCCGTCCGGCAGGAGACCAATTTTCCGTGGGACGGCCTCGTAAAAATCCACGTCGAACCGGCGAAACCGAACACTTTTTCCCTAAAAATCAGGATTCCCGGCTGGGCGAAAGGCGATGCCGTGCCGCTGGATTTGTACCGATTTCACGAGTTTTCGGGCGGCGCGGTTTCGATAAAATTGAACGGAAAAGCGGTCGTGGCGACTTTTGAAAACGGCTTCGCGGTCATTTCACGAAAGTGGAAAATGGGCGATTTTATTGAAATCGACCTGCCGATGCAGCCGCAGCGGGTGCAGGCAAATTCAAAAGTCGAGGCAGATTTGAACCGTTTTGCGTTCAAACGTGGGCCGATAATTTACTGTTTGGAAGGCCGCGACCAGCCCGACGAACGGGTTTTGAATTTGCTCGCGCCGGACTCGGTTTCTATTTTTTCAAAATTTGAAAAAACACTTTTGGGCGGGGTGCAAACCTTGAATTTCAACGGTTTTTTGGTCAAAAAAAAGACTGCGCCCGACGTGGCCGACCTGCAAAAAATGAATTTGAAAGCCATCCCATATTTCGCGTGGGCGAACCGGGGGCGCGACAACATGCTCGTTTGGCTGCCGCACGATTTGAAATCGGCACAAGAAATTTCGAAACCGACGCTCGCCACGACGGCGACGGCGACGGCTTCGGAAGGCGCGAACGGCGATTTGAAAAACGTGGCCGACCAATTTCCAATCAAAAATTCGCACGACCACGAAAGCCCGCTCGTGCATTGGTGGCCGCATTTTGGGACAACCGAATGGCTGCAATTTGACTTTGGAAAAATGGCGGAAATCGGCACGGCGCGGGTCTATTTTTTTGACGACGAAGCGACGAACGGCGGGTGCCGCGTGCCGAAAACTTGGGTTTTAAAATATTTGGAAAATGGAGTTTGGAAGCCCGTTTACGCGCCCGGCGGTTTTAAAAACTTGAAAGATGCGTGGAACGAGGTGCAGTTTGAACCCGTGAAAACGACGGGTTTGCGGCTAGAAATGACGTTTCAAGAGGGGATTTCGGGCGGGGTGCACGAGTGGGAGGTTTTTTGAAAAAGGTTCGAGTGCGATTGCTCGTGAGGGTCTGCGACCCGAAACGTGCCGTCGGCAGGTCTCTGACCTGCGAAAACAGTAATCACTAAACGCAGGTCGACGGCACGTTTCGGGTCGCAGACCCTCACGAGCAATCGAGCGTTTTGGGCTTTTTGAATCAATTGGAAAATCAATTTTTGAAATGAAAAATACATTCCTAATCGCCCTCCTTTTGGGCATTTTTCAAACCGGTTTTGCCCAAAACCGGGGCGTTTTGAACGCCGATTTGGGCCGCGACACCATCAGCCACAACATTTACGGACACTTTGCGGAGCACCTCGGACACTGTATTTACGATGGTTTATACGTTGGCGAAGGCTCGAAAATCCCCAACCGCGACGGCGTGCGGACGGATTTGATTGAGGCGTTGAAAAAATTGAAGGTCGGAAACCTGCGCTGGCCGGGCGGCTGTTTTGCCGACACCTATCAATGGAAGGACGGCATCGGGCCCAAAAAAGACCGTCCGGCGATGGTCAATATTTGGTGGGGCGGCACGACGGAGGACAACAGTTTTGGGACGCACGATTTTTTGAACCTCTGCGAAACCATCGGTGCGGAGCCGTATTTGGCCGGCAACGTGGGCAGCGGTTCGGTCAAGGATTTGACGGATTGGGTGCGCTACACGAACCGCGAAAAAGGCGACCCGATGACCGATTTGCGCAAAAAAAATGGCCGCGAAAAGCCGTGGACAGCGCGGATGTGGGGCGTGGGCAACGAGGCATGGGGCTGCGGCGGCAACATGAAAGTGGAGTATTATGCCAATATTTATAGGCAATACGCCACGTTTATGACCGATTGGGCGAACTCGGACAAACTTTTCCGCGTGGCTTCGGGCGCGAACGAGGCGGACTACAATTGGACGGAAGTTTTGATGCGCGACATCCCGCACTGGATGTTGGAGGGCATTGCGCTGCACCATTATTCGACCGTGAAATGGGAGACGAAAGGCTCGGCGACCCAGTTTTCGGAGGAGCAATATTTCAAAACGATGAAGTCGGCGATTTGGATGGAGGAACTCGTCACGCGCCATTCGACCATCATGGACAAGTACGACCCGGTGAAAAAAATCGCCCTCGTCGTGGACGAATGGGGCGGCTGGTACGACGTGGAACCGGGCACGAACCCCGGTTTTTTGTACCAACAAAACACGATGCGCGACGCGATGATTGCCGGGGTGACGCTCCATATTTTTCAAAAACATTGCGACCGGGTGCGCGTCGCCAACCTCGCGCAGATCGTCAACGTGCTGCAAGCCGTCGCGCTGACCGAGGGCGAAAAGATGATTTTGACCCCCACTTATCATGTGATGGAAATGCTGAACGTGCACCAGGACGCGCTCCTTTTGCCGATGGATTTGCGGGTGAACGACTACGTTTTTGGGGCGGAAAAACTGCCCGCCGTCTCGGCTTCGGCCTCGCGGGACAAGGCTGGAAAAACGCATATTTCAATTGTCAACATCGACCCGAACAAGCCGCAGGAATTCTCGGTTTCGATTCGCGGCATGTCGGCTTCCCGGTCGTTGAGCGAAGCCGAAACGACGGGGCGCATTTTGACTTCGGGGAAAGTGCAGGATTTCAACTCGTTCGACAATCCAAATTTTATCAAACCTGCCGTTTTCGATGGTTTTTCATTGAAAAATGGGGAGTTGAAAATCACGCTGCCGCCGGTTTCGGTGGTGGTTTTGGAATTGAAAAACTGAAAAAAGGTCGTGCAAAAATCACGAATCTCAAAATACCCACTTTGTCACCCTGTAAGGGTCTGCCCAAGTTTTGACCACGATTTTAAAGGACAACGAGACCCGTTTTTATTTAAAAATTGGTGCTTTTTTCTGGGGCAGACCCTTACAGGGTGACAAAGCGGGGAGGCTCGGCAGTCGTGCTTTTTTCAAAAAATTGAAAATCAGGATTGAGCAAAATCAAATAGGATGTCTGAAAAATTCAAATCTTTAAAAGAAGAGGCTTTTGAAGCCAACATGAAAATCCCGCGCCAAAACCTCGCCATTTACACCTTCGGCAACGTCTCGGCGATCGACCGGGCGGCGGGTGTCGTGGCGATAAAACCGAGCGGCGTGCCGTATTCTGAATTGAAACCCGAACACATGGTTTTGGTGGATTTGGAAAACCGCGTCGTCGAAGGCACCTCGCGCCCGTCGTCGGACACGAAAACGCACACCTTATTATATAGGCATTTTGAAAAAATAGGCGGCGTTTGCCACACCCATTCGACTTATGCCGTGGCTTGGGCGCAGGCAATCCGGGCAATCCCAAACCTCGGCACGACCCACGCCGACCACTTGACCGCCGCCGTTCCCGTGACCGACGTGATGACCGACGCGATGATTTTGGGCGATTACGAACACGAAACGGGCAACCAGATTTTGGATATTTTTAAAAAAGAAAACCTTTCGCCCGACGAAGTGGAGATGGTTTTGGTCGCGTGTCATGGCCCATTTACTTGGGGAAAAGACGCAGCAAAAGCGGTTTACAACGCGGCAGTTTTGGAAGAAATCGCCAAAATGGCGTGGCTGACTTTGCAGATAAACCCGCTTGTGCAGCCGATAAAACAGGCTTTGATTGACAAGCATTTTTTTAGGAAACATGGGGCAGGGGCATATTACGGGCAGTGCTAAAATTCATCATTTATCATTCATAATTCATCATTAAAAATAAATGCAGACAGGTCTACAATTCCTCGACTGGGCAGTTTTCATCTTCTATTTTTTCGTCGTTGCGGGCTACGGCCTGTGGATTTACAACCGAAAAAAGAAGGCCGAAGCCAGCACAAAAGACTATTTTTTGGCAGAAGGCTCGCTCACCTGGTGGGCAATCGGTGCGTCGCTCATCGCCTCGAACATCTCCGCCGAGCAATTTATCGGGATGTCCGGCAACGGTTTCACGGTCGGCGTGGCGGTCGCGGCCTACGAATGGGTGGCGGCCATCGCGCTGATTATCGTGGCGGTTTTTTTCATGCCGATTTATCTGAAAAACCACATTTACACGATGCCGCAGTTTTTGAAAATGCGGTACAACTCCACCGTCAGCCTGATTATGGCCATTTTTTGGCTGTTTTTGTACGTTTTGGTCAACCTCACGAGCATCCTGTTCCTCGGCGCGGCGGCCATCAACAACCTCGCGGGCGGCGAACATTTTCATTTAATCATGATTGGATTGGCCGTTTTCGCGCTCGTCATCACGCTCGGCGGGATGAAAGTGATTGGCTACACCGATGTGATTCAGGTCTTTGTTTTGATTGTCGGCGGGCTGGCGACGACGTATTTGGCCCTGACTTTGGTGAGCGAAAGGTTTGGCACTGGCTCGGACGCACTGGCCGGTTTCAACCATCTTTTGGGAAAAGCGGACGACCATTTTCACATGATTTTGGCGAAGCCGACCGCCGCGTCGTCGCAGGAAGAAATCAACAAATACCTGTTGCTGCCGGGCATCGCCATGTATTTCGCCGGGCAGTGGATTGTCAACCTCAATTATTGGGGCTGCAACCAATATATCATCCAACGTGCGCTCGGTGCGGACTTGAAAACGGCGCGGACGGGCATCCTTTTCGCCGGTTTTTTGAAACTGTTGATGCCCGTGATTGTGATGTTGTCGGGCATCGCGGCCTACGTTTTGCACCAAAACGGCAGCCTACAAGCGGAGATGTCGCCGGGCGGGAATTTTAGCCCCGACAATGCGTATTCGTCCATTTTGACCTTCCTGCCGATGGGTTTGAAAGGGCTTGCGCTGGCCGCTTTGACCGCTGCCATCGTGGCGAGCCTCGCCGGAAAAGTGAACTCGATTTCGACCATTTTCACCCTCGATTTGTACAAAAACTACTTCGCCAAAGACGCGGACGAACGGAAACTGGTCAACATCGGCCGCATCACCATCGGCATTTCGATGCTCCTCGCCATCCTTTTGACCTGGGACGATTTGCTCGGAATCGGCGGGCAGGGCGGTTTCACTTTTATCCAAAAATACACGGGTTTCATCTCGCCCGGCGTGTTTGCGATGTTCATTTTGGGGATGTTTTGGAAACGCACGACGGGCGCGGCGGGCGTGGTCGGCTTGTTGACCGGGTTCGTTTTGTCGGTGTTTTTCAATGAATTTGCGCCAGCCGTTTTTGGGAACGAGACGTGGATTTACACCGCTTTCCCAAATGGAAAAGGCGGTTTTGAAATCCCTTTCCTGATTTGCATGGGCCTGGCGTTCGCTTTTGCGATGCTGGCGATGATTTTGACAAGCCTTTTGGGAGAAAAAATAAATTCCAAGGCCATCGAAATTGACCGTGAAATGTTCCGCCCCGACACCCGGACGACGGTTTTGATTGTCGTGACGGTTTTGCTTTTGACGGCGATTTACGTGCGGTTTTGGTAGGACAAATTTGACTTCATACAATAGTTATTTTCGATAAAAGCGTTGCCGGAGGAGTTCCGGCGACCGCTTTTTTTTAAATTTTAAAATGAAAAAACACGCCCTGATTTTCGACATGGACGGCACGATGGTGGACAACATGATGACCCACCACCATTGCTGGCAACGGACGTTGAAAAATTACGGCCTCGATTTGACCATCCCCGAAGTCATGGCAAAATGCCACGGAAAAAACGTGGAAATCATCGAACGGCTGTTCCCGGGCCGGTTTTCGGAGGCCGAGCGCGAGCGCATTTCTTTTGAAAAAGAAAGTTGGTACCGCTCCATTTTTTTGCCCGAACTGAAATTGGTCGCAGGTCTCGCCGAACTTTTGGCAGCCGCAAAAAAGGCCAAAATCCCGATGGGCATCGGCACGGCCGCGCCGAAAGCGAACCTCGATTTTGTGCTCGACCACCTCGGAATCCGCCATTTTTTCGAGGTTGTTTTGCACGCCGACGACGTGAAAAATGGCAAGCCCGCGCCCGATGTTTTTTTCTTGGCCGCCGAAAAATTGGGGGTCGCGCCCGCCGATTGCCTCGTTTTTGAGGATTCGCCGACGGGCGCGAAAACGGCTTTGAACGCGGGCATGGATTGCATCATTTTGACCACGACGCACCGGGCGGAGGAGTTTTCGGACATTCCGAGCGTCGTGCGGTGCGTTTCGGATTTTACCCAAATTGATATCAACACACTATTTGAATCAGAATTTACAGAATTTTAGAATGGTCAAAATTTGCTGCATTCTGAAAATTCAAAAATTCTGTAAATTCTGATTCAAACTTATTTTAAAAAAAGACAATGAAAAATCAATCATTCCAATTCGTTTTTGCCTTCTTTTTGGGCATTTCAACCTTTTTCGCCTGCCAACCAACGGCAGAAAAAAAAGCCGAGACCCAAAAATCTTCGATTGAAAAAACCAGTTTCGGCGCACTGCCCGATGGCCGCGCGGTTGACCTTTTTACTTTGAAAAATGAAAAAGGCATGACCGTAAAAATCACGAATTTCGGCGGGGCAATCGTCTCGTGGACCGCGCCCGACCGCGCCGGAAAATACGAGGACATCACGTTGGGCTGCGATTCGCTGGCGGGTTATCTGAAAGGCACGCCCTTTTTCGGGGCCATCATTGGGCGGTACGGAAACCGGATTGCGAAAGGAAGTTTTTCGCTCGACGGCACGGCTTTTTCACTGGCAAAAAACAACATCGGCAACTCGCTGCACGGCGGAATCACCGGTTTTGACAAGGTTTTGTGGACGGCCACGGCGGTCGCGGGCGATGGTCCGGGAGCGTTGTCGAACGGCGAACCGGCTTTAAAATTAACTTATTTGAGCCGCGACGGCGAGGAAGGCTACCCCGGAAATTTGAACGTCGAGGTGGTTTATACTTTGTTGAAAGACAATGCTTTGAAAATGGATTACACCGCCACCACCGACAAAAAAACGGTTTGCAATTTGACAAACCACGCCTATTTCAACCTCGCGGGCGCGGGTCGGGGCGATATTTTGGGGCACGAACTGGTTTTGAATGCCGCCCATTTTTTGCCAGTCGACAGCACGTTGATTCCGACGGGCGAACGCCGCCCGGTCGCTGGGACGGTTTTTGATTTTACAAAAGCCACGAAAATCGGGGCGCGGATTGATGAAAAAACGGACCAACAAATCCGTTTTGGCCTCGGCTACGACCATTGCTGGGTGCTTTCCGACGGCTCGAAAAACATGAAATCAGCGGCCATTTTGACCGAACCGACGAGCGGCCGGGTGATGGAAGTTTTGACCACCGAACCAGCCATCCAATTTTACTCGGGCAATTTTTTGGATGGAAAAGTGATTGGAAAAGGTGGCACACCGTACCAATTCCGCACGGGACTTTGCCTCGAAACCCAACATTTTCCCGATTCGCCAAACCGCCCGGATTTTCCAACGACAACTTTGAATCCCGGCGAAACGTACCGAACGACGACGGTTTATCGGTTTTCAGGAAAGTGAAATTTTTGCGATTGGGTTTCTAAATAAGATGTCTGAATCAGAATTTGCAGGATTTTAGAATTTTCAAAATAATAGCATTCTGTAAATTTTAAAATTATACAAATTTTGATTCAGACCACTTGCGATTATGTTCATTTTATTCGAAAAATTTCCCTAATCGCCAAACTTTTTCCATCCTTAAATCTGCCAATTCTTCTGTTTTTACATCAAAAGGCGATTTTTCCGGCACTAAAAAATCAGCATCGCAACCGACGGCGAAGTGGCCAGTTTTCTTTTCAACATTGTTTGCCCGCGCACTTCCTGCCGTGTAACAAAACAACGACTCCTCTAAATTCACTTTTTCATGCTCGGCGATGGCGATGCCGTCCGGATCTTTTCTGGAAATCGCCGCCGCGATGCAGGCAAACGGGCGCAAATCTTTGACCACCGGCGCGTCCGTCGAAAACGCCACCGAAATGCCCCGGTCGAGCAACGAGCGCACGGGATAACATTGTTTTAAAAAATCGTGGTCGAGAAATTGGCGAAAATTTCGACCCAATTCTTTCAAAAAAATCGGCTGCGTCACGACGTGCAAACCGAGTTCGGCAATTTTGTCCATCTGTTTCGCCGTCGGCAAACCGAGATGCTCGATCCGGTGCCGGGTCGCAGTCGGATTTTCCCGAAAAAGTTTTTCATAAACCTCCAAAACCAGCCCGATCGCCACGTCGCCGATGGCGTGCGTGGCAATTTGAAAACCTTTTTCCTGCGCTTCGAGGGCCAAATGGAAATATTTTTCGGG
>JANNMS010000134.1:0-24691 GCA_031398055.1 Saprospirales bacterium
AGCAGCGGCAGGGGCGTTTTTCAGAAAAAAAGCAATTATCCAAAAACACAATCCATTCGTCAAAACATCCGCGTTCAACGATGCCGCGATGACCAATGATGAAGGCAAAAGTGTCAAAAACAAAAAAATGTCGCGCAAAAACGACAACATTTTGATGGCCGCCGCGACCAAAATTGCCCAAATCAACAGATTCGCCAGCCGTCCAAAATACATCAAAACGAGCGGTGGCGCGTCGAAAAATTTCCCCAAAAAAATCACGGCGGCCTGCGGCAAATATGCTGTCGGCGAATAAATCGCAGTGTTTGGAAAATCAATGAATTTTGTTTTTTCGGGTTCGAGCGGCTTGGCGAGGCAGGTTATTATTTTTCCAAAATCGGTGCGCGCGGCGTAGTTGTTTTTCAAAAAAAGGAACGAGTCGCGGAGGTTTGCGAGGCTCGCTGGGAGTTCGCCACCGAGCCGTTGGTTGGTTGGTTTTGGGAAAAAATTTCCATCGGCGATTTGCCAGGCGCGGAAAAAATGGTTTTGCTCGTCGGGCGATTGAAACGGCGGAACCAGCAGCGCGAAAACGGAGCCGAAAAGCAGTGCTGCGAGCAGGAATTTTTTATGTAAATTGTTGATAGTCAATAAGTTTTATTGAAATGCCGCGCTGTTCATCGTTCATAGTTTATCGTTCATAGTTTTAAAAGTTGCCCCAATTTCCAGACCTCCAAAAACGAATTGTACATCGGCACGGGCGCGAAACGGATGACATTCGGCTCCCGCCAATCGCAAATCACGCCGTTTTCCGCGAGGAAATCGAACATTTTTTTGCCGTCTTTTTCAATCAAAAGCGAAAGTTGGCAGCCGCGTTCGTCGGCGTTTTTCGGCGTGATTTGTTTCCAGGAAAAACGCTGGCCGTTCGTTTTGTCCAATAAAAATTCGAGGTAGGCCGTGAGTTTTTTGCTTTTTTCCCGCAGGTTTTCGATGCCCGCAGCCGCGAAAATATCGAGGCTCGCCCGGTGCGCCGCAAAACTGAAAATCTGGGCGTTGCTGATTTGCCAACCTTCCGCGCCGCGCATCGGGCGAAAACCCTTTTTCATTTTGAAACGCTCGGCCTCGTCGTGCCCCCACCAACCTGCAAAACGCGGCAAATCCGCACGCTCGGCGTGGCGTTCGTGGACAAAAACACCGCCCGGCCCGCCCGGCCCAGAATTCAAATATTTGTAACTGCACCAAACCGCAAAATCGGCTCCCGAGTCGTGCAAATTGACCGGGACATTTCCAGCGGCGTGCGCCAAATCGAAACCGGCGAGGGCTCCGACAGCGTGCGTTTTTTCGGTGATTTTTTTCAAATCGTAAAATTGGCCAGTGTAATAATTGACACCGCCAAACATGACCAAAGCGGTCGCATCTCCCTCGTTTTCAATGGTTTGTAAAATATCTTCGGTTCGCAAATTGTCCTCGCCGGGGCGCGGGTGGACTTCGACAATGGCCGTTTCGGGATCGAAACCATGCCAACGGACTTGGGTTTCGATGGCATATTGGTCGGACGGAAATGCGCCGCCTTCCATGATTATTTTATTTCGAATAGCAGTCGGGCGGTAAAAACTGACCATCATCAAATGCAAATTGGTGGTCAAAGTATTCATCACCACGACTTCGTGGGGCAACGCACCGACGACGGCCGCAGTTTGTTTTGTCAAAAATTTATGGTAGTACATCCACGGCAGTTCGCCTCGAAAATGGCCTTCGACGCCGTGCGTTTTCCATTGTTCGAGTTCGGCGAGCAAGGCCGGGCGGACGGTTTTGGGTTGCAGGCCGAGCGAATTTCCACAAAAATAAATGGCCGGTTTTCCACCGTGTTTTGGAAAAATGAACTGGCGGCGGAAGTTTTTGAGCGGGTCGGCAGCGTCGAGTTTTCGGGCAAAACGGGCTGAATTTTCGAATTGCATAAGATGATGGTGATTTTTTTCGGGGCGAATTTCGGAAAATAGTCGGGTAAAAAATGACAAAAAAATATTTTTAGACTAATCTAAAAATATTTTTAAAAAAACCGAATACATTTGTGCAACCAAATTTAAAAATATGAAAAAAGAAGTCCAAAATAAATTGCCCCGAACCTTGAATAATCTTAAAAACACCGCGCCAGTTTTTTATTTTCAAATAATTTCCACGCTCGTTTTTTGCCTGTTTTGCCTGCCTGTTTTTTCGCAAACCGGTGTTTTGAAAGGCAAAATTTTGGGCGACGGCGAACCGATGCCGATGGCCGTTTGCCGCATCGAAAAACTGGAAATCCAACGACTGACCGACGCCGCAGGCCATTTCATTTTAGAAAAATTGCCAATCGGAACGCACACGTTTTCAGTGAGTTATGTCGGTTTTTTGCCCGAATTTCGGGAAATTTCCATCTCCAAAAACGATACCGCTCACCTCGAAATCGAACTGCGGGAAAACCCGTTCCGGCTCAATCAAATCGTGGTTTCCGGCACCCGGACGGCCAGAAGGCGATTGGACAGCCCCGTGGCCGTCAATGTTTTGTCGTCCGCCACGATGGCCGCGACGCAGTCGAACACGCTGGCCGAGGGCATCTGTTTTCAGCCCGGCCTGCGGCTCGAAACCGACTGCCAAACTTGCAATTACACCCAACTTCGGATGAACGGTCTGGGCGGGAAATACAGTCAAATCTTGGTGGACAGCCGCCCGATTTTCAATGCTTTGATGAGTTTGTACGGTTTGGAACAGATGCCAGCCTCGCAAATCGAACGGGTCGAAGTCGTGCGCGGCGGCGGTTCGGTGCTTTTTGGGGCGAACGCGATTGCCGGGACGGTAAATATTATCACCCGCGAACCGCAGGAAAATGACTGGTCGGTGGGGCAAAATTTTGCCCAAATTGGCGGGCGGGCGGCTGACCATTTTACCAATATCAATGCCTCGCTCACCGGTTCGGAAAAGAAAACAGCGGCCTCGTTTTTTGCTTCCCGCCGGACGCGGGACGGCTGGGATGCCAACGGCGATGGTTTTACGGAAATGCCGGAACTTGCCAACACGTCTTTTGGCGGCAAAATTTTCCTAAAACCTGCCGCGCAGCACAAAATTTCAATCAATGCTTGGCACATCCACGAGTTTCGGCGCGGCGGAAATGCCCCCGATTTGCCCGCCGACCGCGCCGACCAATCCGAAGAGCGCACCCACGACATTGCCATCGGCGGCGCGGACTACACCTTTTCGCCGACGGCAAAAAAGTGGCGGCTGCAAGTTTTTTCGGCTTTCCAAAAAACGCGGCGTCGGCATTACACCGGCATTGACCATTCGGATGGCTGGGGCAACACGCGCAGTTTGACGAACATCAGCGGGGCGCAGTGGAACTTGGATTTTTCTTTAAAAAATATCCAAAACTCGTTGATTTTGGGCATCGAACATCAATTTGACGACACGTTCGACGAGATAAAAGGCTACAATTTTTTGATTGACCAAAAGACGCACCTGACCGGTTTTTTTGCCCAAACGGAGTGGAAATTTTCGCCAAAACTGACCGCGTTGGCCGGGGTGCGGCTGAACAAGCACAATTTTTTGCCCAATCCGATCGCCACGCCGCGCGCCAATATTTTGTTCAAACCGTCCGAAAAATGGCAGTTCCGCTCGGCTTGGGCGCGTGGTTTTACCGCACCGCAGGCGTTCGAGGCGGATATGCACATTGCTTTTGCGGGCGGCGGCGTGTCGTTCATCCGGCTCGACCCGAATTTGATTCCTGAAACGTCGAACAGCGTCAATTTTTCTGCCGATTTCAACGACCCGCGACCTACCTATATTTATGGTTTCACGACGGAGATTTTTCGGACGCGGCTTTTCGATGCCTTTGTTTTGGAAGAAACCGGGGCGGACGCGGCTGGCAACCAGCAACTTTTGCGACGAAACGGCGGACATTCGACGGTGGCCGGTCTGACCCTCGAAGCGCGTTTCAATTACAACCAAAAAGTACAATTGGAAACCGGTTTCACCCTTCAAACTTCGCGGTTCGACCGTCCGGTGGCTTGGTCGCAGGAGGTGGGCGGCATTCAAAAATATTTGCGGACGCCCGAAAAATACGGTTTTTTCACCTTGATTTTTTTTCCAGAAAAAAAGCTAAACGGCACGTTGTCAGGCATTTATACCGGAAAAATGTTGGTTCCGCATTTTGCGGGTGCACCGGGAATTTTGAAAGACGAACTGTTCGATGCACCCAGTTTTTTTGAACTGAATTTCAAAATCAGTCAAAAATTCAGGCTGCCGGGTTTGGAAAATGGATTGACATTTTCGGCGGGCGTGCAAAATGTTTTCAACAGTTTTCAATCCAATTTTGACAGCGGGAAATTTCGGGACAGCAATTTTGTTTATGGGTCTTCGCGGCCAAGAACTGTTTTTGTCGGGGTGATTTTGGGAAAAAATTGATGGGCAAATGTTCGGATTTTTAGGTTGGGGAAGGGCTGATTTAAAACTACTTTTGCCACCTGAAAAATTGCCGAACACCCAATTTTATGGAAAATCTGATAAAAAAAATTGACCTCGCCCGCGTCCCACAGCACATCGCAATCATCATGGACGGCAACGGCCGGTGGGCAAAACAACGCGGAATGCCGCGCGTTTTTGGCCACCGCAGCGGGGTAAAAAGTGTGCGGGCGGTGACCGACGCTGCCGCGAAAATTGGGGTGAAATACTTGACAATGTACGCTTTCAGCACCGAAAACTGGAATCGCCCGCCGGCAGAGGTCACGGCTTTGATGATGTTGATGATTGAAGCGGTGAAAGGTGAAATACGGGACATGATAAAAAAAGGCGTGCGCCTGAAAATCATCGGAAACCTCGAAGGGCTGCCCGCCGCAAGCCGAAATGCCTTGAAAGATGGCATGGAAAAAACGAAGGACAACACCAAAATCACGCTCGTTTTGGCTTTGAATTATTCTTCAAAAATGGAAATTTTGCACGCCGCCCAGCACCTCGCCCGGCTGGCAAAAGCAGGAGAACTCGACCCGGACGACATCGATGAAAAGATTTTTGAAAACGAACTGACCACGCACGGCATCCCCGACCCCGAACTTTTGATCCGGACGAGCGGCGAAACGCGGATTTCCAATTTTTTGCTATGGCAAATTGCCTACGCCGAACTGTATTTTACGCCTGTTTTTTGGCCGGATTTCGGTGGGAAAGAATTGTTCGAGGCGATTTTGAGTTTTCAAAACCGGGAACGGCGGTTTGGGATGACTTCGGAGCAGGTAGGTTGATTTACGATTTTTGATTTTTGATTTACGATTTCTGGAATCACGAACAGGGTTCAACAATCTTCCAAAAACCCATTTTCATCGGCCAGCCACATTTTTCCATCTTAAAAAAACAAACTGCGAGCCGCTTCATTTTAACATTGCCAAACAAATCAACCCCATCAACCAATCAACCAAATCAACCATTTTCCAAAAATGATTCTTTCCATCCAAAACGTCACGAAACGCTACGACCGGCACGTTGCCGTGAACAATGTGAGCCTCGAAATCCCAAAAGGCATCATTTTCGGGATGCTCGGACCGAACGGCGCGGGCAAAACTTCACTGATTCGGATGATCACAACGATCACCGCGCCCGACGAAGGCCAGATTCTTTTGAACGGCGAAAAACTCAACCATTTGACCCCCGAAAAAATCGGGTATTTGCCCGAAGAACGCGGTTTGTACAAAAAAATGAAGGTCGGCGAGCACCTGATGTACCTCGCACAATTGAAAGGTTTGTCAAAATCGGCTGCCAAAAAAGAGATAGATTTTTGGATCCAGAAATTTGACATCGCCGATTGGTGGACAAAAAAAGTGGAAGATTTGTCGAAAGGCATGCAGCAAAAAGTGCAATTCATCGCCACCGTTGTCCACAAACCGATGCTTTTAATTTTGGACGAACCGTTCAGCGGCCTCGACCCCATCAATTCAAATTTGATAAAAAACGAAATCCGCGAACTGAACGCGGGCGGCACGAGCATCATTTTTTCGACCCACCAAATGGAACAGGTCGAGGAAATGTGCGACCACATTGTGCTGATAAATCAGGGGAAAAACGTGCTGCACGGCGAAGTTTCGGCCATCAAAAATGAATACAAACAACACCTTTTTCAGATCGAAACGATGGAAGAAATACCCGCAAGTTTTGGGGAAAAATTTAAAATAATCGTTCAATCCGGCAACGCTGTCACCGTGCAACTCGCTGAAAATCAACACCCCAACGACCCGTTGAAATATTTGCTTGACCGCGGCGCGACGCTGAAAATTTTTCATGAAATCCTACCAACGTTCAATGAAATTTTCATCCGGCGGGTCAATGAAACCGCAAAATCTTGAGGCATTTGCCAACCCGTTTTGTCCAAAATCCAATGTCTAAAATCTAACGTCCAATGAATAAACTCTGGCTAATCGTCCAACGCGAATATCTGACCCGCGTCCGCAAAATGTCTTTCATCCTCGGCACACTGCTCGCCCCGATGGGTTTGGTGGTTTATATTTTGGTCATCGTTGGCCTGTCGAAATATTCGGGCGGCGAAGAAATTCGCGTTGCCGTGGTGGACGAGGCGAAAATGTTGAAAAATCTGCCCGACGAAAAAGGCATCCGTTTTTTGCCCGCCGGGGAAAAAACTTTGGAACAACTCATCGCCGAAACCAAAGAAAAGAAAATTGACGGTGTGCTGCGCGTGCCACCGCTGACCAATCTGAACTCGAAAAACCACTCGATTTTCTTTTATGCCGAGAAAAAATTGGCTCCTGAAAAAAGCAGTAAAATCGAAAAACTCATCGAAAAACGGGTGCGCGAATTCAAAATCGAGTCAGCCGGTTTTGACAAAAAAAGTTTGGAAGGTTTGGAAACCGAAATTGCCATCGACCCCGAATCGCTCGATGGCTCGGAAGACCATCAAAGTAAATTGACCGCCGGCGTGGGCATCGGATTGGGTTTTATCATGGCATTTATCATGTTTTTCATGATAATCATGTACGGAAACCTCATCATGCGCTCGGTGATGGAAGAAAAAACAAGCCGAATCGTGGAAGTGATGATGTCGTCGGTCAGGCCGTTTCAGTTGATGTTGGGAAAAATTATCGGCGCGGGCGGGGTTGGTTTGACGCAGGTAATTTGTTGGGCGGTGCTGTCCACTGCGGTTATGTTTTTCCTGCCGATGCTGGTGGATGTTGACCCAGAGGCGATGAACGAAGCCGCCCGGACGGGTGCCAGCCAAATTGACCCGGAAGAAGCTCAAAGTATGGTCACCAAAATTTGGGCAGAGGTTTCGCGGCAAAATTGGTGGTACATCATCGGGGCGGTCATCATCTATTTTTTGGGCGGATTTTTCATTTATGCCTCGCTTTTTGCAGCCATCGGCTCGGCGATGTCCGACGACATGGGCGAAGGTCAGGCACTCACTTTGCCGGTGATGATTCCTTTGATCCTTTCTTTTTACATCGTTTCGATGGCAGGTATCCGCAACCCAGACAGTGGTTTGATGGTTTTTGCGTCCATTTTTCCACTTTCTTCGCCAATTGCCATGCCGTTTCGGTTGGCTTTTGACCCGCCATGGTGGCAGGTCGCGCTGTCGCTGGCAGTGCTGGTGGCCTCGTCGTTTTTCTTCGTTTGGCTGGCGGGGCGGATTTATCGGGTTGGGATTTTGCTTTATGGCAAAAAAGTTACGCTGAAAGAGATTGGGAAATGGATGTTTTATAAAGGGTGAAATTGAATTTTCCCACTTTCAAAACTCCCAACTTAGCCCACCAATCGGGGTAATTCCGAACCAATATTTGTAATCGTCCTCCACCACATATTGCCCGGTCGTTTCGTCCATGACCACGTCGCGCCCGTATTTCCGCAGGTTTTGGCGATTGTACAGGTTGATGACGTGCACAAAAGCCGAAATTTTCCCCTTTTTCAACTGAAAATGTCGGTTCGTCCGCAAATCCATCCGGTGGTACGCGGGCAGTTCCCCGGCGCGGAAAACATTGTTTATCTGATAATAATGCATCTCGCCGCTCGGCAAAACCGCAGCGGCAAACGAGGTGGACGTGCGCGGAAAACCGACATAATATTGCCAAGCCGTGCTGAAATGCCACCGCCGGTTCGGGCGAAAATTCACGTCGGCATAAACCGTGTGACATTGGTTGTTTTGGCGTGGCAATTTTCCAAAACGCTTGGTCAGTGCGCCTTCCAATTCGATGCTTTTGATGTCTTCGAGTGCCTCGGCGAGGGCGTAACTGAACCAGTACGACCATTTTTTGCCCACGTCGTATTTCAAAAAAACCTCGATTCCTTTTGCCGACGCGCCCCGGAATTCCAGTTTCGTCACATCGTTCCGGGTTTCCAAAAACACTTCCCATGGGTCGCGCATATTTTGAAACGTCGGGCTGAGGCGTGAAATGTCTTTAAAATAAGCCTCCAAACGAAGTTGGATTCCCTTTTTAAATTGATGTTCAAAACCCAAAACGTAATGTGTCGAAAGTTCCGCCGGGTCGAACTCGTCGTTGCCGTGTTGCACATCCAAATTATTGATGAACTGCGTCTGAAAATACCTGCCCCACGCCGCCCGCAAAAACGTGTTTTTTGAAAAAGCATACGCCGCGCTGACCCTCGGGCTGAACAATTTGTCATTGGAATACGACGTGAAATCGTACCGAAAACCTGTCTCGATAAACAGTTTTGGCAAGGCCAAAAACTTTCCGGTGACGTAAATATTTGCCTGCTGGCCAGAAGGTTTTTTGTCAATATCAATCGTGTTGTTGATAAAAACCAAACTATCGTAAGCATTTATGCGCCAGTCGGTTATGTGAAAAAAGTAGTCGTAATTGGCGTTCAGTTGCCGCGCCTCGAAACCCGTTTTCAAGAAAAAATTTTCTGAAACGTCCCAGTTCCAATCCTGTTTGATGCCGAAAAAATGGTAGTCGCGCACATCTTTTATTTGAAAAACTTTTTTGTCCGCGATTTCATTTTTGTCCGCCGCACCTTCCCGAAAATGGGTAACCTGACCGCCAAAAAACATGGTTTTTGCAAAAATTTTCGGGGCAAAAAACGACTTCAAATTGAGCCAAAAATAGGTGTTCCCATATTTCGTGTCGTAAATATCGAATGCCAGCGGGTTCGAGTCGCGCACCGAAGTCCGGTCGCCCGCCTGTAAAAAATGCGCAGAAATGGTGTGTTTTTCGTTCAATTTGTACTCGACTTTTGCCATGCCGTCGTAAAAAACGGGCGTGTTTTCGTCGTCGCCCGCGAGTTTGAAAGTGAAATCCAACATCCCCCGGCGGGCCGAAAAAAGGTACGAGCCTCTGTTTTTGGCAAACTTGCCGTCGGTGTAAAACCGGGCAGCGGCGAGGCTCAAACCGACCGACGTGTGCCGTTGATTGTCAGCAACTTCCTTTGTTTTCATCTGGAAAACGCCGCTTTGCCGGTTGCCAAATTCGGCGGAAAAACCGCCCGTCAAAAGGTCGATGCTTTGCACCGTTTCGATGTCCACGATGCTCACCAAACCGCCGCCGAAATCGCGTTGGTGGAACGGTTCGTACAGTTCCATGCCGTCGAGCGACATCAAAACCTCGGTGTTTTCGCCGCCGCGCACTGTGAATTTTGACGAAAAATCGTTCGATGAAACGCCCGGCAGCCGCGAAACCGCACGGGTCACGTCCTCGGCGAACGACATATTTTTGATGTCTTTTTCGGTAAAAGATTGGCGGGAAAGCGGCAAAGTGCCCATCACCGAAAAACTGCCCGGCGAAACGGTGACTTCTTTTAAAGTCAGTTCGCTTTCGGTCATTTCGATTTTTCCCAAATCCAAAACCTGATTTTCTTCCAAACGCAGGTTTTCTTTTCGGTTTTTATCAAAACCTAAATAGGTAAAAATTAAAGTAAAATTCCCGGCGGGCAATTTTTCTATTTTGAAAAAACCGTTTTCTCCGGTCGCCGTACCGATGTTTTTGCCTTCGACGGCAACGGAAACAAAGGGCAGCGGCTCGCCCGATTTTTTGTCAACGACCGTGCCTTTGATGGTGGCCGTCGTTGTTTGCGACCATGCTAACTGGTTGAAAATCAGGAAAATAAAAGTAACAATGCTGAAAAATTTCATCTTTAATTTTAAGTTTGATTGGCTCGAAAAATAAAACAAGGGCAGACCAGTGCCTGCCCCTGTTCCAAATGAAAACCCACTATTGTATTTCAATCAAAAGCAATTCCTCGCCGTCCTCGTTTATTTCCTTGACCGAACCGACGCCGGGCGCGTAAAATTTGAAAGAATCGCCGGGCGAGAGCCGTGTGAAATTGCGCGTTTTGATGCAGTTGTCGAAAGTTTTGAAAGGAGTCACCACGTTCAAGATGCCCGTTTCGATGATTTCGGCCTCGTCCTCCGCTTCGCCCCAGAGGTATTCTTCGTGGTATTCGTCGCCGGTTTTTGGGTTGGCGGGCATGATAATTCCGGGCAAAGCACCGTTCACGCCAGCCTCCCACGCGCCGTGATGGTCAATAAATGCCCCGGTCGCGTGGTCAAAATTGTCCACGTCTTCGCCAAAATACCAGAGGTTGCCGTCGTTGTCCTGTGCGTACCAATCCCAGGTTTCCTCTATTTTGATGCTGTTCAGATGCACGACATCGTGCACCACGACACAAGTAATTCCCATGACCACTTTATTTCCAAGTCGTTGGATTTCAATGCGTTCCGTGCCGTCGGCGGTCACTTGCTGGTAAATGTATTTTTTTCCGGCAGGGAAAAACAGGTACGGATTTGTCAAATTGGTCGGGCTGGAAAACTTCGACGGGCTGACGTCAACTTGATACCCGCCCTCTGTTTTGACCAATTCTTCGACTTGGTTATCGGCCACTTTCAGGACTTTGACCACGCCGATTTTTGGGGCGTACCATTTGAATTCTTCGGCGTCGGGGTCGAGTTCCGTCCAATTTCGGGTTTTGATGCAGCCGGTAAATGAACCGAATTTCGTGGTCACCGCCTCGTTCACGGCCGCGACTTCGGCCTCGTCCTCGGCTTCGTTGAACAGGTATTCTTCGCGGTATTTCATCCCGATTTTGGGGTCGGCGAGCATGACGATGCCCGGTTTTGCGCCGTTCACGCCTGCTTCCCACGAACCTGCGTTGTCCTTAAAACTGCCGTCGGCGTTGAAATTGACGACTTTTTCGCCAAAATACCAGACGTTCCCGTCGTTGTCCTGCGCGTGCCAATCGTAGGTTTCTTCAATCAAAACGCCCGCCAGCCAAACGCGGTCGTGAATCACGGCGCAGGTAATCCCGGCCACGACTTTCGTTTCGTCGATGCGCACTTTTTCGATGCGTTCCAAACCTTCGGGCGTCGTGCTTTCGAGGATGTAGGATTTTTCAAATTCGTGCGGCCAAAACGGGTTGGTAAAATTGGTGGGGTCGGAAAATTTCGACAGGCTGACATCGGGGTTGTAAGTCGTGTCAATGACCCGAACCGGGTCTTTTTTGCAGGCTGCGAAAAGGCATGGCAATGCCAGCAGCAGGATGAGTGCATTTTTCATTTTTGAAAATGTTTTAAGAAATTTAACTGGAGGTCGGAATTTATTCCGACCATTTTAAAGGCTGGTCGGAATAAATTCCGACCTCCAATCATTGGCAAATTTTGACTTTGAAAAGCATCCCCGCCTCGCCAGGTTTTGCCTCGTTCGTCAAAAATAAGGTGCAATTGTCCTGAAAAACCAGGCCTTCCATTTGCCGATTGATGGGCAAATCATTCCTTTCCAGCGTCCCGGAAAAAAAATCGTTGCCCGTAAAATTTTTAAAAAAATACAACCTTTCGTTGGAAAGCAAGGCCAAAACGGAGCCATCCGGGCTGAGGTCGGCGGCGGTGATTTGGCCTTTTTTTTCATCGGAATCTGTCAGGATTTCAGCCAAAAACTCAGCGGTGTGCGTCCCCGGAACATTCGGCAAACGATAGAGCCGCGTTTTTCCAACAAAAGGTTTTGTCCGCGATTTTGTCAAAATATACAACCAGCCGTCCCGGGCAAACATGGCTTCGGTATCAAAATGACGGGCGTTTTCGGGCGGCGGAAATGCCGTTTGGTCAGGAAAAGTGAAATTGATTTTTTCGGCAACCGCTTCGCTGTTTGCTTGGTCGGTCGGCGGATTTGAAATTTTTAAAATCGCCAAATCGCGGCGGTCGTTGTCGTTGTTCCCGAAATCGCCGATGTAAAAATGGCCGGTTTCATCGCGGGCGATGTCTTCCCAATCCGTGTTTTTGCCGTTTTTGATTTTGACGGTGGTTTTCAACTTGCCCGAAACATCGAAAATATAGAGTTCGTCGAGGCCTTTGCCATCGTTGAAGGAGCAAAAATTGCCGCCGTCGGTCATTTCCAAACCTGAACTTTCGGTCAAAACGGACGGCAGCGCGGCCAACGAAACGAGCGAGAAACCATCCGTTTCACTGATTTTTATTTCAGATTTTTGGCAAGCAGCCAATAATACCAACCATGATAAAATTAAAACGAGTGATTTCATTTTGTAATTTTTGAAATGACGTTTTGGTGGTTTATCAGTCAATACGGAAATTTCGAGATGAAACGCTGCGTGTTTTTGTTTTTTTTAAAAAATCTGTAACTACTTGCCACATAGTTCACAGAGGAATTTTCACATAGTTTCACAGAGAGTTTTCATAAAAAATCAAGGCATTTTTCACTTCCCCAAAATCTCAAACCGCTGCTCCAAACGGTACCCCGACTTGTCCACCAAAGTCAAAACGTGCAGCCCCGGCGGCGGGCGCAGTGCCATTTGATGAAAAGTTTTGGTCGAGCCGAGTTGTTTTTTCGAGAAAAAATTTCATGTCTTCAACAAAATAAAAAGAGGGGTTTAAAAAGGGTTTGACCATTCAACCCAATTTAAACCCCTCTGAATTTTTTATCAAAAACGGCTTTTTGTTATTTCAAAATCACGAATTTTTGAGTCTCCGCAGATTTCTCACCTTTGATATGTGCGAAAAAAGTACCGTTGCCAAAATTGCTCAAATCC
Source organism: Saprospirales bacterium (assembly GCA_031398055.1). Classification (GTDB taxonomy): domain Bacteria; phylum Bacteroidota; class Bacteroidia; order Chitinophagales; family Saprospiraceae; genus M3007. The sequence goes on from JANNMS010000134.1 coordinate 12,988, forward strand.
AATGAAACCACGCCCGCAGCATTTATTTCCGTGCGCAGGATTTTTCCATTTAAATCCATGATTTTTATTTCAGCAGATGCCCCAAAAGATTGAGGCACAACGATTTGCACCTGTCCATCGGTGGATGGATTTGGGAAAACAAAACTGTTTCCGGACAATTTTTCCGTCCCGCGATCGTCTGCCGAGGCTTGGCTTTCGGGCCGTGGCGGGCAAGCAACCTGCAACTCGAACGAGCCGATGTCGCGCTGTCCACCAAAAACCGACATTCCACGTTGGTCTTTTGCATTATTGTTCGGCGTGCCCGCGTTGATTGCTGGGCTTCCGCAGTTCAGCGCGTGGGTCATTGTTGTGCCGCCGTTGTTTGCCAGTGCTGCGAGCATCGGGTCAATTGGCGAACCGCCCGCGCCTTCGATGTCTCCGGCCAGTGCCGGGAACACGTTGGTATCGTCCTCGCCGATCAAATTGTAATTTCCAGAATTGAGTGTCCCGTTCACGTTTGCAACATCCTCGGCAGCGACCGTTGCCGAGTTTGCAGCGACGATGGAAGTGGTGAAAATCGCGTTCGCAGCCGCCATGTCTTGGGCAAAACCGCCACCGTTGGTTGCTGCCGAATTTGCGGTCACGGTCACTGCTTTTGCGGAAAATGTTCCGTTGTTGAAAATGCCACCGCCCGTGTTGGCCGCCGTATTTCCCGAAACGGTGCTGTAATCGATGGTCATCGTGCCGTTGTTGGCATTGTGCGCACCACCGCCGTTGGCACTTGTGCCGTTGGCGAAATTGCCCGAAACGGTGGAATTTTCCACTTTCATCGTGCCACCGTTGTTGAACAGGCCTCCGCCGCCGTCGTGCGTGGCGTTTCCGTTGGCGGTGTTTCCGCTGATTGTAACTTTTGAAATGGTCATCGTGCCGGTGCCGTTCCAGAGGCCGCCACCTTCTTGGGATGCGGTGTTTCCGGAGACCGTGCCGCCGAGGATGGCCGAGTTGCCGAGGCCGGTGAGGTGGAGTGCGCCGCCATTGCCGGGTGCTGCGCCGGTGGTGTTGTTCAAGAAATCGACATTGGTCAATTTGAGCCGCACGACCGCGCCTGCCGCACCGGAATTGTCCTCGATGCCACCGCCTGCGCGGGAGGCCGAGTTGCCGGAAATGGTGGCGCCAGTCACGGTCAAAGTACCGCCGATGTCGCTAAAAATGCCGCCGCCGGAGCCGCTGGTGCCGTTGGCCATGTTATTTGAAATGGTCGTTCCTCCCAAAATAACAACAGTGCCACTTGCATTGAACACGCCGCCGCCGCCGTTGTCGGCTGCATTTCCGCTGGCGGTATTTCCTGAAATTATAGTGCCGTTGATGGTCATTTTGCCCGTTCCGTTCCACAATCCACCGCCCTCGGAGGCTGCGGTATTTCCCATGACCGTTCCATTTAAAATGGAAGAATTGCCCAGTCCAGTGATGTGCAGGCCGCCGCCGTTGCCCGGCGCGCTGCCGGTGGTATTGTTGAGCAATTGAACATTTGACAATTTTAACCGCACGACCGCGCCCGCCGCGCCGGAATTGTCCTCGATGCCACCGCCTGCGCGTTTGGCCGAGTTGCCCGAAATGATCGCGCCGGTCACAGTCAAAGTGCCGCCGACATCGCTCAAAATACCGCCGCCGGAGCCGCTCGCGCCGTTGGCCATGTTGTTTGAAATGGTCGTTCCGGTCAATATTTTGACTGTTCCGCCGGCGTTGAACACACCGCCGCCGCCGTTGTCGGCTGCTGCACCGTTGGCAGTATTTCCTGAAATGGTCGTGCCGTTGATGGTCATCGTGCCCGTGCCGTTCCACAAACCGCCACCTTCCGAGGCTGCGGTGTTGCCCATGACCGTGCCGTCCAAAACGGACGAATTGCCGAGACCCGTGATGTGCAGGCCGCCGCCGTTGCCGGGCGTGTTGCCGGTGGTGTTGTTGTTCAGGGCCACCCGCATCAATTTGACGCGGACGACCGCGCCCGCCGAACCGGAATTGTCCTCGATGCCACCGCCTGCGCGGGAGGCCGAGTTGCCGGAAATGGTGCAATCGGTCGCCAGCAAAGTGCCGCCGACATCGTTGAGGACACCGCCGCCGGAGCCGCTCGCGCCAGTCGCAAAGTTTCCGGAAATGGTGGTTCCCATGTTTATTTTGAGGGTTCCGCCGTTGTTGAACACGCCGCCGCCGCCGTTGTCAGCCGCCGCGCCGCTCGCGGTATTTCCAGAAATGGTCGTGCCGGTGATGGCCATCGTGCCAGTTCCGTTCCAGAGGCCGCCGCCTTCCAAAGTCGCGGTGTTGCCGCTGACCGTGCCGCCGATGACCGAGGTATTTCCCGCTCCGGTGATGTGCAGGCCGCCGCCGTTTCCGGGCGCGCCGCCCGTTGAATTGTTCATTAAACTGGAATTTTTCACGGTGATCATCGTGCCTGCGCCCGAATTTCCTTCGATGCCGCCGCCTGCCCGGGAAGCCGAGTTGCCCGAAATAGTGCAATCGGTCACGGTCAAAGTGCCACCGACATCGCTCAAAATGCCGCCGCCGGAGCCGCTCGCGCCGTTGGCGAAATTGCCGGAAATGGTGGTTCCGTTCATGATTTTGACCGTTCCGCCTGCGTTGAAAACGCCGCCGCCGCCGTTGTCAGCTGCTGCGCCGCTGGCCGTGTTTCCCGAAATCATGACATTATTGATGGTCATCGAACCGGTGCCGTTCCAGAGGCCACCGCCCTCGGCCGCTGCGGTGTTTCCGGTGACCGTGCCGCCGGTGACGGTCGTCGTGCCGAGTCCGGTGATGTGCAGGCCGCCGCCGTTTCCGGGAGTGTTTCCGGTGGTGTTGTTGGTCAAAGTCACGTTTGTAAAAACGATTTTCGTGCCTGCGCCGGAGTTGCTTTCTGCGCCGCCGCCAGCGCGGGAGGCAGAATTTCCCGAAAGGGTGGCATCTTTTACGGTCAAATTACCGCCCGTGCCGTTGAAAATACCGCCGCCGGAACCGCTCGCGCCGTTGGCGAAATTGCCCGAAACGACCGAACCGGTCTGCACTTTCACGACCGCGCCGAGGCTGTAAATGCCGCCGCCGCCCTGCGTTGCTGTGGCCCCGCTGGCTGTGTTGCCGCTGATGGTTGTGCCGTTGACGGTCAGGTCGCCGCCGGAAACATAGATCGCACCGCCGCTCAAACTGGCCGTGCTCGACATGATCGAGCAATTGTTCATCAAAACTTTCGGCGTGTTGGCAATGCTCACCGCGCCGCCGTTGCCCACGACCGAGCCGTTCATCAACGCGAGGTCTTTGAGAATGACGTAACTCGACCCGTCGATGTTGAAAATACGGCTCGAATTGTTGCCGCTGATCATTGTGTTGGCCGTGCCGTTTCCGTCGATGGTCAGGTAAACATTGATCAGGATTTCGCCCGAAGTCAGCACGATAGGCACGCCGTTGGTCGCTGCGGCGAACATGATCATGTCGTTCGCGCTGGCACTGGCCACGGCATCGCGGAGCGAACCCGCGCCGCTGTCGTTGGTGTTGGTCACCGTGATGGTCGCCGCGTTTGCACACCAAGTGCTCAGCAAAATGAAGAAAAGTGGTGCAAGAATGTGGTGGAAAAAGATTTTTTTCATAATAATTCAATTTTAAATGAAAGGATGAAAAAAACCTACGTCCCGGTACGTTGGGGTGGTTTTCACGAAAGAAAAATTTTTGGAAAAAATTTTCTAAAACACAATTCACCTCCCCAAAATCTCAAACCGCTGCTCCAACCGATACCCATTTTTATCCACCAAAGTCAAAACGTGCAGCCCCGGCGGCGGGCGAAGTGCCATTTGGTGAAAAGTTTTGGTCGCACCGAGGTATTCACCGTCGAGGTGCCAGAAAATTTCCGCGTCCGATTCGCGGTGCGCCGCCTGAAAAACCGTGCTGCCCGGCTTGCCGTCCAAATCCGTCGGGACATAAATTTTCGAGAAATTTTTTGGGTAAATCAATTGCATCGGCACTTGATTTTGAGCCGATTGCGAAACCAGACAATCCAGGCGGAACGGCGGCGGCGGGCGGTACCATGGATTTTTTGTCCGAAAATAAAATTCTTCGAGCGGCGGGACGACGAAAAACGGCTCGTGCAACATTTTGTCCACCGGTTCGCAATCGCCCGTCACCTGAAATTGGCCAGCCGCGTCGAGGTGCAGCATTTTATGATAAGGACATTGCGCGGCCAGCAAACCACTTTTTGGAATCCAAACCGTATCATTTTCACAAAATTCGCCCGCCCGGAAGCCACTTTTTTGGCAAATCGCAGCCTGTGCCATGTCGTCGAACGGCGGGTCGAACCACGGCGTCGGCGGCAGTTGCGCAAAAATTTCGAACAAAACCGGCGCGGCCATGTCCACGCCCAAAAGTCCCGGTCGCCCCTCGCCGTCGGCATTTCCCACCCAAATTCCGACGGCATATTTTGGCGTGACCCCGACCGCCCACGCATCCCGAAAGCCAAAACTCGTCCCCGTTTTCCAAGCCACCCGGCGGCCTGCCGTGAACATTTCCCACTCGCCGGAGGAGGTCGGGCGTTCGACTTCCTGCATCGCTTCGAAGGTGTGCCAAATCGCGCCCGCGCTCAAAAGTTGCGGTTCGCGTTGCAGGTATTTTTTGTTTTTCGATAAATTTTTTAGTTGAAAAACCAGCGTCGGCGGGCGAAAATCATCGGCAGCGTACTTCCCATTTCTGTCGTAAAAACTGCCCAAAACCCGCGCCATGCCCGCGTAGGAATTTGTCAAATCCAACAAACTGGCTTCCGCCCCGCCCAAAATCAGCGACAAACCATAATGTTCTGCCGGTTTTTCAATTGTCGTCAAACCGATGCGGCGCAGGTTGTGGTGAAATTTTTCCAAACCATATTGCCGCAAAAGCAGGACAAACGGCACGTTCAACGACCGAACCAAGGCACGCCGAGCCGGGACGAGGCCATCGTAATTTTCATAAAAATTTTCGGGTTTGTAACTTCCGAGTTGCGTCGGCACGTCGGTCAGCAGGCTGCGCGGCAAAATATCGCCACTTTCCAAAGCAAAAGCGTACAAATATGGCTTCAAAATACTGCCCGTCGAGCGGGGCGCGGTCAGGATGTCCACCGATTCGCCGTGCTCTTTTCCCGCGCCGGGGACGTTGCCGCAGTATGCCAAAACTTCGCCGGTCGCCACTTCGATGACCACGGCGGCGAGGTTGTGGATGCCGTTCCCACGGTAAATTTCTTGCCGGCGCGCCAAAATTTCACCGACCCGTCTTTGCAAATCCCTGTCAACTGTTGACCTCGTGCGGTTGGTTGACCAGTTGCGGGCGATTGAACGGTTGGTGAGCGAAGCCGAACCAGAAAAATTGTCCAAAAGGTGCGGAGCGAGTTGCGGCAGGGCAAGCGGGGCGGCGGGCAGGGTTTCTTCTTTTGCCAATTCGCACTCGGTTTGGGTGATTTTTTTTTCGGAAAATAATTTGTCGAGCAGGCGATTTCGCTTTTCGAGCAGCGCGTTTCGGTTGCGACCGGGGTGGATCAGCGCGGGCGAATTGGGCAAAACGGCGAGCAGCGCGGCCTCCGCCCAACTCAAAAGTTGCGGCGATTTTCCAAAATACCGCCATGACGCAGCCTCCAAACCGACGACATTTCCGCCAAACGGGGCGTTCGAGGCGTAAAATTTGAGGATCGTTTTTTTTCGATGGGTGAGTTCGAGACGCGTGGCCATGCATATTTCGATAATTTTTTCAATGACCGTCCGACCTCGGTTTCTTCGCGCCATTCGGATGACTTGCATCGTCAAAGTGCTGCCGCCGCTGACGACTTGCCGACCGCGAAAATTTTGCACGACTGCTCGGCCAATCGAAATTGGGTCAACGCCGGGGTGCCACCAAAATCTTTTGTCTTCAAAAATCACGACGCAGGCCGCATATTTTTCGGGCAGGTTTTCATCCGAAATTGGGAAACGCCATTGGCCGTCGTCGGCAATCCGTGCGCCGAGCAACTCGCCGTTCCGGTCTTCCAAAACGGTGGAAAGTGGCCGGTCGAAAAGTGGCGAGGGCAGGCAAAAAATCCAAATTGTAAATAAAACGAGGGCGAAAATGGCTTTTTTGGGGTGCTGCCGCGCCCGTGTTTTTATTTTTTGGAAAATATTTTGGATGGAAAAATTCATGTTTCGGGGGGTGAATTTCGGGGAATGGGACACAGATGAAACAGATTTCAGCCACAGAATTTTAAAGATTTTAAAAAACTGTGCAAATCTGTGTTTGAAAATCCGTGTCATCTGTGTCCCATTTTCACCCAATCCTATTTTTCAAAATCATCGAAACCGCGCAGCGGGAAATCTTTGAAAAATACTGCGTCGCCCTGCGATTCCTTTTTTTCAAAAATAAAATTTCTAAAATTGGCTTTGAAAACGTCGTATTTCAAATTGACCGCGCCCGGCTGCTGCTCCAAAAAATGGCGAACGGCCACCGTGAAAGCCACCGCCAGCCCGGCAGCCAGCGGGTCGGAATAAAATGGAATGGCCGAAAGCCCGGTCGCCAGATTTTTCAACAAATTTTCGAGGGCAACTTTTCCGGTTTCCTGCAAACCATCTTTCGTGGCATCGGACAGGCCGCTTTTTTTGCAGACCGACAAGTAAAAATAAAGGTAAAATACCTCGTCGCGGGGCAGTCGCTTCGACAGGTAAAAATACTCAATCAATTGAGCCAGAACAGTTTGCGGAAATTTTCCTTCAAAAATCCAAGTAGCCAGTGATTCTGATATTTGGCTGTCCGTCAAATTTTTCAAGTAGAATAATTTCTGATGTTCCTCAGAACCCGGTATGAATTTGGATTCGTCGGCAGCCTTGCCAGCGTATTTTTCAGTCAGATTTTTTTCAAAAATTGCTTGCAAATCGGCTTCCCATTTTTCCAGAATTGCTTGCAGTTCCGCTTCCAATTTTGCCTTTCGATGCTCGCGGAGCGCGGTTTCGAGATCGCTGGCGTCCCACATTTCCCAAAAACGCGGGTAAATTTTTCCTTCCGCAAATTCTTTGTTGATAATGGGTTCGAGGTCGTAAAACTGTGCTGCCCACTCCAATTTTTCAAACCAAAACCACTGGTCGGGCAGTATGGGCAGCCGGACGGTTTTGATATTTTCGTCCGGTTCGATGCCCGTTATTTCGATGATTTCCTTCGCCCGGTCAATCGAAGGTGCGCCGCCAAAACCTGATTTTTCAAAAGCATCGGCCAGCGCGATGGTCAAAAGGAGATTACCGGGCAACACCTTTTCAATCAAATCTGTGGCAGCGAAATATTCCTCAGCGGCAACCAGCAATCGGGATGCCCAGAAAATTTGGTCGTTGTTTGAGTTTTCGTCGGCAGTTTCATCAAATTCAATGGCTACTTCGACGGCTTTTTCCAGAATTGCGGGATAAGCCTTGTATTGGATTTCATTGGCTGACCACACCAAAATATACCACAAAAAGAAGTCGTCGCCCAGTTCATTTTGGAGCGGTTCGAGGATTTGGAAGGCTTCGATGGGGTCGCCCGCGTAAAAATTGATGACTGCCCGAAACCAGATTTTTTGCTTTTCCGATAGATTTTGTTGGATTTCGGCCCATTCCAGCCATGTTTTTAGTGCGCTGCACTGTTTTTCGTTTTCGGAAATGATGTTTTGGTAAAAAAGTTGGGTTTGGAGTTCGGGGGTTTGGGCGATGATTTTTTTTACCAGAAATGGGGCGGGGAAATGGGTGTGGAAATCGCGCACCAAATCGGCTGCTACTTTTGGCGGAAGGTGGTTTTGGGAAAGAAAAACAGCAGTTTGAAAGTCAAGTTTGGCCTCATGGTCTGAACCCAATTCTGATTTTACAAGGCCACGATTGTAAAAAGCAGCGGCATCATTTGAGTCAAGTTCAATGGCTTTGTCGAAATCCAAAATCGCTTCCGCTTTCCTGCCCAACTCGAATTTGGCAGTGCCTCGACCGCCAAAAGCAGCGGCATCATTTGGGTCAAGTTCAATGGCTTTGTCGAAATCCAAAATCGCTTCGGCGTTTCTGCCCAAATCTGTTTTGGCATTGCCACGATTGTAAAAAGCACTGGGATAATTTGGTTCAAGTTCAATGGCATTGTCCCAAGATAAAATAGCCTTTTCAAAATCTCCCAAATCTGCGAGGTCAACTCCGCAATTGAAAAACTCCACCGCATCCGCACACCCCTCCTCCAACAACCGCTGCAAACAATCTTTTTCCATAAAAAATCAAGGATTGGTTATCAAAACCTGACAAAAACAAAAGCCAGTGGCGTAAAAATAGAAAGGTGGTGGGCTGTCGGGCGCGGCTTTTTATGGTTTTTTTGAAGAAAAATTGAATCGTCCGCGAAGTGGAAAGTTCGCGTCATTTTCGTTTCGCCCGTTCCCACAAAACCGACTGCCGCCCCCGCACGATCCTAAAAAAACCGGCAAAAACCGCATAGTTCATCATGCAAAAATAGTACGGCACGAAAAAGGCTTTGACCTTCATTTTCCGGTTTTCCAAAACCCAGCCGAGGGCTGCGGCGAGGTAAAAAAGGATCTGCAAAACGAGGACGGTTTGGTAAAATCTCAGACCCATTTTGAAGCGGCGAGGGCAGGCAAAAAATCCAAAATGTAAATAAAACGAGAGCGAAAATGACTTTTTTGGGATGTTGGCGCGCCCGGCGTTCTATTTTTTGTAAAATATTTTGGATGGAAAAATTCATGTTTCGGGGGTGAATTTCGATGAAATTTTTATCCAAACGGCAAAAAACTAAAAATCCCCTGCCGAGTAATTTCAACTGGACAGGGGAAGTACCCCGAAACTCCGTTCCGGGGCAAAAATTCATTCCCGGAACGGAGTTCCGAGGTGCTTTTTTACTCCGTTTTCACGGCGCGCAAAGTTTGGACATTCTCGCCTGCCGCGTTTATTATTTGAATAAAATAAACGCTCGGCTGCCATTCATTTGATTGGATTTCAATCATTTGCGTTGCAGCAGGCCATGTTTTTTCCAAAAACAAGCGACCCGTCAAATCAAAAATTTGAACGGAAAAATCTTGCTCCGAAATTTCTTCAAAGTTCAATTTCAATTGGTCGCGGAAAGGATTGGGCGCGAGTTCGACGGCCACATTTTCCAAAATATTTCTTTCTGAAATGACTTTTGGCGGGTCGGTTTTTGGACTGCCGGGTTTGTTGGCAGGCATTGCGACGGTGACTTGATCGGTGCATGCGTTTTTGTCTTTTACCATAAATTTATAGGTCGCCCCGGCGGTCAAACCGGTGAAAACATTGCCTGTTCCGTAGCCGCCGCCGCTCGTCGTGCCGGTGTTACTGATGCCCGTCGAGCAAGTTGCGTTCGTGCAACGACGATATTTGTACGGAACGGTCGCCGAAACTGTGCCGCCGGTGGCTGCCAAAGTCACTTGCGTCGGGTTGTCAATCGTGGCACTCAACACCAATTCGGTCGGTTCGCCGAGGATTACCGTGCCGGAAATGGTGCATCCGCCGCCGTCGGTTGCCGTCACGGAGTACGTTCCGGCGGGCTGGTTGGCGAGGATGTTGGTCGTTTGGCCGCCGCTCCACAAATAAGTTTTGCCCGTTCCGATGCCGCCAGTGGCTGTCGCAGTGATTTTCCCATTCGTGCCGCCGAAACATTTTGGGATCACGGTGGCGAGCGTCAATTTCATCGCCGGAGCGACGGTCACCGATTTTGTCAAAGTCAAACCTTGCACGTCGGTTGCGGTCACGGTGTAAATTCCGGGTTGGATGCCGGACAAATCTTCGGTCGTCGCGCCGTTCGACCACAAAAAAGTGTAGGGCATTTGACCCTGGCTGATTGTCAAATTGATGCTGCCGTTCGGCAACGGCGTGCAGGTCGTTGCGTTCGTGAAAGTGCTGACGATTTTCAGCGGGTCGTTGATGTAGCCGTTGCAGTTGTCGTCGATGTTGTTGGTGAAAATTTCCGCTTTTGGTTTTATCAAAATGGTAAACGAGCAGGTCGCCGTGTTGCTCGCACCGTCGGTGGCCGTGACGGTGACGATGTGCGTGCCGATCGGGAAAAAAGTGTTGCTGTTTTGGCTGTACGAAATGGTGGGCGTCGTGCAATTGTCGGTCGCAGTGGCAGCAACAAAAGTCATCACTTTTCCACAGGTTGGTGGGCCGAGCGCGGTGCCCGTTTTGTTCGGCGGACAAGAAGTTATCGTCGGTGGCACGGCATCGCTGCCCGAAAAAACGACGGTTTGCTGGCAAGTCGCGGTGTTTCCATGAATATCGGTGGCGGTGTGCGTGACGATGGTCGTGCCGTTCGGGAAATTGGCGGGCGCGTCGTTCGTGTTTGATTGGATGCCGCAATTGTCCGAAACTGTTGCAGGATTGATGGTGATGCTGCCGCCGCAGCTGGTTTGGTTGATGTTGGCCGGGCAGGTGATGGCGGGCAGTTGGTTATCCAAAATTGTTACCGTTTGGTTGCAAGTTGCCGTCAAACCGGCTGGGTCGGTGGCGGTGTGCAAAACGGTGGTCGCACCGACTGGAAAAGTAGCGGGCGCATTGTTCAAATTACTCGAAACGGAACAGTTGTCCGTCGCGGTGGCCGCAGAAATCGAAACCGTCGCGCTGCACAAACCTGCCGCAGTATTTTGTGAAATATTGGACGGGCAAGTGACGCTCGGCAACTGGTTGTCAATAATTGTCACCGTTTGGTTGCAGGTTCCGGTCAGTCCGGCGGGGTCGGTTGCGGTGTGCAAAACCATGGTCGTGCCGACGGGAAACGTGGGCGGCGCGTTGTTTGAGTTGCTCGAAACGGAACAGTTGTCGGTCGCGGTGGCCGCCGAAATCGAGACCGTCGCGCTGCACAAACCCGCCGCAGCATTTTGGGAAATGTTGGACGGACAGGTGATTTCTGGGTTTTCGACATCGTTCACCGTGACCGATTGGTTGCAGGTTGCCGTTTGGGATTTAGAATCGGTGGCCGTCCAAACGATTGTGTTCGTTCCGACGGGCAAAGTGGCAGGTGCATTATTTGCCGAAGTCACGCCGGGGCAATTGTCGGCAGCCGCCGCATTTCCGAGCGCGGGCGTGTTCGCCGAACACAGACCGGGCGAGTTCGGAACGGTCGCCGCCGCTGGGCAAACGATGGTTGGGTTGGGGTCGTCGTAGGTTAAATTGACCTTTTTTTGGGCATCGTCGTATGCAACGGAGTAGCCGGGCGGCAAATTCAAAGTTGAAAAATCTCCTGTGCGCGTGCCTGTCCAAGTGGCGATGGTGTAGGTTCCGTCGTCGAGGCATTGAGTTTCGGTGAGGTTGAGTGTGCTGGCGCCACTCAAATCAATATTTCCAAAAACATTCAAAACATCTTTTTGGACAGGCGAACCCTGTGCTATTTCGATGTTTAAAATTTTGATGGGCAAAGTTGGCCGCGTGAGGCCGAGCGTGCCGATGCTGTTGCCGGGCGAGATGCTGCCGTTGTTGGTGAAACTGCCGCTCGTGAAATTGATGGCATTTGGGTTGTTTCCGACGATGTTTCCAGAGGCGGTATTTGTAAATATTGCGTTCGAAGAGGCTGTGCCGTTGTCCACCCGGAACGTGCCGGAATTGTTGAAAACGAGCGGGTCAGCGATGGTGTAAGTGTCGCCCCCCGTTTTGTGAAAAGTCCCCGCGACGTTGAACGTGCCGCCCGAGCAGCAACAATTGCAAGCACCGACCCCGCTGCCCGTCGCGCTGGCCAAAAAAGT